>JAFUXN010000033.1 GCA_017477125.1 Selenomonadaceae bacterium | reverse complement strand
GATGCCGCCGCCCTCATAAATTTTCCTCGGGCGCAGAAAAATTTTTTGGGCGTTGAAGGAGAAGGGCGAGCCGCCTCCTTCGAGAGGCGGGCGTCCGTCCCCCTTCCCTCAGATACGTTTGAGGAAGGGAAAATATATTCGGCGGCTGCCGAAGCCGCCGCCCTCATAAATTTTCCTCGGGCGCAGAAAAATTTTTTGGGCGTTGAAGGAGAAGGGCGAGCCGCCGGCATCGGAGGCGGTCGCCCGTACCTTTCACCGTCCCCCGTCACCCATTGTCCACGACCAAAAATATTATCAGCCCCCAAAATTTTTTGCCAACCTGTGAGAGAACAGGGCGAGCCGCCGGCATCGGAAGGCGGTCGCCCGTCCCTTTCCCCGTCACCCCGTCGCCCGCAACATCGCCGACGACCATAAGGCATGTACATTGTATAATCGCGCCCGCCGCATTGACAGGCGCCTTTTTTTTGATAAACTGTTTGAGATTGATTTAGAAACGGAGATGATTGCATTGAGTATGGTCGCCGCTCACGCCAAGGACAGACGACTTCACGACGCGATCTTCGAAGCCAATCAGGCTTGCCAAGACGCGATTAAAATATATGGCGCCGATCGAGTAACCAACGCGACGATCGGAGTGATGCTCGACGACAACGGCAAGCTCGCCGCCCTCCCCACCGTCGACAAAATTTATCGCTCCCTCGACATCAGAGAGCTCACCGCTTACGCTCCCATCAACGGACTGCCCGCCTACTGCGCCGCGGCGATCGATCTCACCTTCGCCGACAATAGACCCGACGCTTACATCAGTGCCACCGCCACCGCGGGAGGTACCGGCGCCGTCCATCACGCCATCGCCAACTACGCCGAGCGCGGCGAGTACGTTTTGACGTCCGATTGGTTCTGGGGAAATTATTACGTGATCGCCGTCGAGACCGGCAAGCGCCTCAAAACTTTTGAGCTCTTCGATGCCGATCTCAAATTCAATATCGAAGACTTCACCGCCAAGGTTGATGAGCTCCTCGAGTGGCAGAGCAGTCTGCTGATCATTCTCAACACTCCCGCCAACAACCCGACGGGCTTCGCGCTGACCGACGACGATTGGGATAACGTCCTCGACGTGATCAAGGCGCGTGCGGCGCGCGGCAAGAAGATTTCCATTCTCGTCGACATCGCTTACATCGATTTCGCCGGCGAGACCAACGTAACCCGTCGATTCATGCAAAAGTTCGGCGGCTTGGACGAGAACATTCTCGTGATGATCGCCTTCAGCATGTCCAAGAGTTATACCTTCTACGGTCAACGGACGGGCGCATTGATCGCCGTCTCGTCGAGCAAAGATAACATCGCAGAGTTCGAACAGACCGTGAAATACTCCAATCGAGCGCTGTGGTCGAACATCAACCGCGGAGCTCAAGCGTTGCTCGTTCGCCTTCAACAGGACAAGGAAGCCCATGCTCAATTCGTCAAGGAGCGCGAAGACTTTTATCAGCTCGTCAAGCGCCGCGCGGATATTTTTGTGAAGGAAGCCGAGCTGTGCGGGTTGAGGATCGTGCCGTACTCGGGCGGATTCTTCATCGCGGTGCCGTCGGATAATCCGATCGCCGTCTGTCAGAGGCTCCACGAAGATCTGATCTTCGCCGTCCCGTTGAAACTCGGCATAAGAGTTGCCGCGTGCTCGGTGTCGACCAAGAAGATCAAGGGCGTCGCCGACAAGATCAAATTCGCCATGACGATCGAGTGACCGACCATGTTGAGATCAATCGGAAAAATCCTGCCGCTGCTCCTGTCGATGCTCTTGCTCCTCACGACCGGTTGCGGCTCGGATCAAAATGCGTCCAAGACCCAACAGATCACCATCGCCGTTCAGCCGTTGCCCAACGACGACAGCATTGCTCGCACACGATACGTTGAGGAGCTCGGTAAGGCGTTCAATGCGAAGGTCGTCATTCTCAATTATGATTCGAGCCTGCTCGCCAACAATGCGATGGCGACCGGCAACATCGATATTGCGGTGTTCGGGTCGGCGACGGCGGCAATCGGCATCTCAAACGGACTGCCCTACGAGATATTTTGGATTCATAATGTCGAGGGCGAGAACGAGTCGATCGTGGTCAAAAACGGCGCGGAGATCAATTCCATCGCCGACCTCAAGGGCAAGCGCGTGGGCGTGACGTTCGGCGCTACCGTTCATTATGCATTGTTGCAAGCGATGAGGCGTGCGGGGCTGTCGATCAATGACGTTCAGCTGTTCGACATGCAGCCGCCCGAGATGCTCAACGCTTGGCGCGAAGGACAGCTCGATGCCGCCGCCATCTGGCAACCGACGCTCGATGAATTGTTGCGCGACGGTCACGTGCTGGTCAACAGTCGTCAGCTCGATGAGCAGGGCATCACCACCGCCGACGTCGGCGTCGTCAATAAGGAGTTCGCTCGAAAGCATCCCGACATCGTCAAGAAGTACGTCGAATTGCAGGTCAAGGCGCAAAAACTTTACAGAGACGATCCGAATGCGGCGGCGGCGATCACTGCCGACAGTTTGAACCTGCCGGTTGAGGAAGCGCTCAAGCAGATGAATGAGATCGTGTGGGTCGACATCAAGGATCAGATTTCCGATCGGTACCTCGGCACGAGCGAGCACAAAGGTCAGTTCGTTCAGACGCTGCTCGAGACCGCTCAATTCCTCGAGAAGAGCAATGTCGTCGACAGAGCGGCGAGCTTCGATAAAATTTCGGCGGCGATCAATCCTGCTTTCGCTCAAGCCGTCGCCAAATAGATTCGACCAATAAAAAATGTGGCGCTGATCGCAACGCCACTTTTTTTGTGCTCACGAGCGAGCCGCCGCTCGACGAATGATCGGAAGTTTATCGTAGAGATTTTCGCCGGGGCAAGCCGTCTCGTTGCAGTCCCGATGCCCGACGATCACGCCCGGCTTCATCGAATTGAGATCGTATTTCCGACAAAGCCAGCTCACCAGTTCCTTGACCGCCGCCATCTGCTCCTTGGTCGGGTTGCCGATATCGAAGTTCCCCGCCAAGCACACTCCGATCGAATTTTTATTGTGTTGATACGCGTGGGCGCCGATCATGTCGGGGCGACGCCCTTGCTCGATCATTCCGTCCTTTCGGATCAGATAATGGTAGCCGACGCCCGCCCAACCGTTGACCTCTTGATGAAATTTATGTATGTCGACGATGTTAGAATCCTTGTCGACGTTCGGATAACCGGTGTGGTGAATGACGATCATCTCCGTCGAAGGGCGCGGCTCGTACTCGGTGAACAGCAGCAGCCGTTTGTAGATCATCGGTTCGGCGAGATCGCTTGCCGCCTCCGCGCGGAGCCCCTCGACGCCGATCACTCCGAGCCCGACGGTCGAGAGCGTCAAGTACTTCAGAAAATCTCTGCGGTTCAATGTATCACCTCATCAAATCTCATCGACGAGCGGTTCTTTCCGCGTAAAACTCTCGAATCATCGCCGCCCGCTCACGATGACGTTGAGCGTACCAATCATCGCCGTTGTTCTCCGCAAGCAGATCGGCGCCCCCGAGCTCAATCTGTCGAGCCGCGATCTCCTCGAGCGACTTATCGGGATTTTTTATGATGTCGTAGAGAACCATGAACAGCGTCGCGCGACCCATGCCCGCTTGGCAATGGAAGTGCAACCAAACGTTGGGCGGCAACTGCTCGACAAAATCGACAAACTGCTTCGCAACGCGAGCGTCGGGCGCGCCCATGTCATTGTCGGTGAATCGAATGTATTTGAATCCGACAGTGGACGCCGCTTCGCGTTCCGTGCACACGCTCTTGACTTTGAACTTCAACGGCTTGAGCGCTTTGATATCAGCCCTGCCGAGCGGTACGAACGTTTCACGATGACCGAGCAATGCATTGAGCCGATCGATCTCATCGCGCTCGACGACGGCGCTGTCGACCACGCCCGCGTTCGCCTCATTATGCTCCTCGTACCAGCTGACGGGCACGCCGTTCGCAAATCCATGAGATTCTTGACGGAGGTCGACATCATAGATCACAAATCCGCGCGGAAGTTGATCGCGAAGAGTTTTGAAGGCGGCGACGGACGGTTGACCGCTCGCCGACGCTTGAAGTTGATCGTCGATGCGGAAGTTCCTCAATTGATCGGAACTCGAACCGTCGAGACGCCATTGAGCGCTTGCCGTCGACGTCAACAGCAATGTGATCAACAGCAGTAAATTTAGCAGACGAAATTTCATGTTGACCTCCAATCAGAACGAGCCACCGAGATTATCAATCGAGTCGATGAGCACGATGCAATTGGCTTGGACGTTTTTCATCACGATGATCATTTTGTCTTCGGGGATCGCCACACAACCTGCGGTGTACGGTTTCCTATCGCCGAAGCAGTGAAGGAATATGCCCGAGCCCAATCCCGCGGTACCTCCCTCGTTGTAGCTGATGTTGAGGCAGTAATGATATTCGGGATCGTAATCGATGATGTGTTCGCTGTTGTCGACGTTGAGGTTCGGATATTGACGGAGATCGACGAGATGATTGTACATCATGCCGGGGCGGTCGTCGCCCGACCAATAATGATTGCCGTCAATCTTGGTGTAGGGCAATGCGCAACCGGGGTCCTTGTTGATGCCGAACGCCTTGGTGAAGTAGTAGATGCCGACGGGAGTTTTGCCGTCGCCCTCCGCCTTCTTGCCGAGTCCCGCGCGACCGATGAAGCCCGGCGTGGTCATGATCTGTCGCCAACCGTTGATCGGATCCTTGGTGTGCATCGAAACCCATGCGGTCGACTTGCCCACGCCCGCCACCACAAACAATTGCCCCGCGTTTTGAGCGGCAGGGAGTTTCGAAATCCATTCGGGCGAGGGCGGCAATAATTTTTCAGCCGCCTCCAATCGCCCGCTCCCGATCATCAAACTCAACATCAATATCATTGCAAAAAGGATCGCTTTCAATGCAATCAACCTCCCAAATATGCTTTGCGAATCTCCTCGCTCGCCGCCAACTCCTTTGCGTCGCCCGACAACGTGATCCGTCCCGTCTCGAGCACGTACGCCCTGTTGGCGATCGACAACGCCATGTTCGCATTCTGTTCGACCAGCAGCACCGTCGTGCCCGTCGCGTTGATGTCCTCGATGATCGAAAATATTTCTCTGATCAACAGCGGCGCCAAACCCATCGACGGCTCATCGAGCAACAATAATTTCGGTCGGCTCATCAACGCGCGCCCCATCGCCAACATCTGTTGCTCGCCGCCGCTCAACGTCCCCGCCGGCTGCGCTCGACGTTCCTGCAATCGCGGGAACCGCTTGAATACCATCTCCATGTCCGCCGCAATCCCGTCGGCGTCCGAACGGATGAAAGCGCCCAGCTCCAAATTCTCAAGCACGCTCATTTCGGCGAATATCCTTCGACCTTCCGGCACCTGCGATATCCCCTCGCGCACGATCGCATTCGCCGCCATGCCTCCGATCTCTTTGCCCATGAATGTGATCGAGCCCGTCTTCGGTTTCAACAGCCCGCTGATCGTCCGAAGCGTCGTCGACTTGCCCGCGCCGTTCGCTCCAATCAATGTCACGATCTCGCCCTCGTTGATCGTCAGACTGATCCCCTTGATCGCGTGGATCGCTCCGTAGTAAACGTTGATGTCCTTTATGTCGAGCATCACTGCCATTGCCTCAACTCCCATCTCTCAACATGCGCACGCCCGCAATATAAATCACCGCCGGCACCGTCACACGATATGCCGGTCCCCCGAGCGTCTTTAACGTGAAGGCGGTCGTCAACGCGATCCCGATCGGTCCCGTCAACAGCGATGCTGCTCTCGTCGCCGCAAACTCCGTCGCGCTTTCGAGCAACAACGCTCCGCCCGTCGAGCCCGCTATCGCCGTGAACGTGCTGCCCAAGATCGATTCTCCGATCGAGCCCACTATCGACGAGGTCAACAGCACCGTCGGCTTGCCTCCCGCCATGAATAAATCCTTCAACACTCCGAATGACGCGCTCGAGATCGATGCGGTCTTGTCGCCGACGGAATTCAATAAGTCAAGCCGCTCCTCGTCCGACATGCCCGCCCACGATCGTTCAAGCACCTTCGACAGCAAATTTTTTTCGAGCGTCTCGAGCTTTTGAAGTTTGTTGGTCGACGCCCCCAGCTTGTCGCACACGTCGAGCACGATCTCCCGATAATTCTTCTTGAAAAAAAACGTGTGGCTGCCGAACGCGATCAGCTCCTTGGCGATCACGTCGGCATATCGTTGATGATTGGGGTAGAGTCGCTTGACCTTCTTGTTCGACGTGAGCCGCTCGGTCAGCTTGCCCTTGTCGACGATGATCCGAACCAGCACCTCGAGCTCGTCATTGGACATGTCGGCGAGAAGTTGAAGGTCGGCGTCTTCGATGTGCGTCGGCAATTCGATCGGCATCGTCTCACCTCCGTCACACGCGCGCCCCGTAGCACACGATCACCGAGCGCGGTCCGATCAAAAATTGTTTGTTGATCGTATCGAGCGCCTCGGGCTCATCGTACCAAGCCGCGTCGCCCATGTCGGTGTTGGCGACCAACTTCCATTGCTTATCGGGCGGCAGTTGAGGAATCCAAACGTGGTGCGCCTCCCAATGCGTGTTGATCCCGATATAAACGAAGTCCTCAACGCCGTCGGCAAGACGACCCGCGAACATCACGCCGACCACTCGATTATCCGCCGAGTTATCGAAGTGCCACGCGTTCACGCCGTGCACGCTCACCAGAGGATAACCGGGAACCTCGCCCACCGCTTGACGCATCAACACGGGATGCTTGCGACGGAACCAAATCATGCCGCGGAAGAATTTATGCACGTCGGCGAACTCGTTGAGCCTCGTCCAATCGAGCCACGAAACTTTATTGTCCTGGCAGTACGGATTGTTATTGCCGAATTGAGTATTGCCAAACTCGTCGCCCGCAAGGATCATCGGCACGCCCATGCTGATCAGCAACACCGCCGCCGCATTCTTCATGAGCTTGTGGCGCAGGAAATTTATTTTCGGATCGTCCGTCTCGCCTTCGCAGCCGCAATTCCATGAGTGATTGTCGTTGGCGCCGTCGTTGTTGTTCCAACCGTTATCGAGATTGTGCTTCTCGTTGTACGCGTAGAGATCGAACAGCGTGAACCCGTCGTGGCACGTGATGAAATTGATCGACGCGTAATCGCCTCGCCAATATCGATTGTAAATGTCTTCGGAGCCTGCCAGTCGAGCGACCGCCTTCTCGGTATAACCGGCGTCGCCCTTGAGGAAGCAACGCATATCATCTCGATATCGACCGTTCCATTCAGACCAGCGCTTATACGACGGGAACGTCCCGACTTGATAGAGACCGCCCGCGTCCCACGCCTCGGCGATCAAAATTGCGTCGGCGAGCAGAGGAGCGGCGGCAAGCAGTTCGAGCAGCGGAGGATTATGCAACGGCGTGCCGTCCTGATTGCGCCCGAGGATCGACGCGAGATCAAATCTGAATCCGTCGATGTGATATTCGCCGACCCAATAGCGCAGGCAGTCGACGATCATGTTGCGGACGGTCGGGTGATTGCAATTGAAAGTATTGCCGCAGCCGCTGAAGTTGTAATATGAGCCGTCGGGCTTGAGTATATAGAACATGCGATTATCGATGCCCTTGAATGAAATGTAGGGACCTTCTTCGTCGCCCTCGGCGGTGTGATTGAACACGACATCGAGAATGATTTTGATGCCGTTGCGATGAAGTTCCTTGACCAGCGATTTAAACTCGTTGACCTGATTGGTCTGGGCGCCGCTCGACGCGTAGCCCGCCTTCGGAGCAAAGAACGCAACCGTGCTGTAGCCCCAATAGTTGAGCAGAGGCTCGCCGTTCAGATTTCGACGGTGAGGCTTCTGCGCGTCCTCAAACTCGTCGAACTCAAAGATCGGGAGCAATTCGATGGCGGTGATCCCCAAGTCCTTGAGGTACGGAATTTTTTCCTTGAGCCCTTCGTAAGTGCCGGGGTGTTCGACGCCCGACGACTCGTCGCGAGTAAATCCTCTGACGTGCGCCTCGTAGATGATCAATTCGTTGTGCGGAGTTTGGATCGGACGATCGCCTTCCCAATCAAAGTTGTCGACTTCGACACGCGAACGGTGTTGAAAGTTGTTCGACCAATCGGGTTCGACGCCCCACACCTCCCGACCGCTCACCAATTTCGCATACGGATCGAGCAGAATTTTGGTCTTGTCGAAGATATCTCCCTGCGCGGGCGCGTACTCTCCATCGAGCCGAAAACCGTATTCGAGATTCTCATGGTCGAGGTCGAAGACGATCATCGAAAAGACGTAGCCGATCCGATAGCTGACGGGGTAGGGAATGATCGCAAACGGCTCCTTCTCGCCCGCGTGGTACAGCACCAGCTCACAACTCTTGGCGCGCGACGAGTAGATCGAAAAATTTATGCCGCCGGGCACCAGGCTCGAGCCGCGTCTCATGAAAAATCCGGGACGCAATTTATATCCTTGATACGTGTCGGTCGGGTTCATGTCAACTCTTACATCAATTCTCATGCTGTCACTTCCAATCAGTTCATTGCTTCTTCGCCGAGGTATGCGCGTATCACTTCGGGATCGTTTTGAATTTCCTCGGGCGTGCCGCTCGCGATCACCATGCCATATTCGAGCACATAGATCCGTTCGCAGATGCCCATTACCAAACTCATGTCGTGCTCGATCAACAACACCGTCAAACCAAACTGCTTCCTGATCCATTGGATCATATCCATGAGCTCGCGCGTCTCCTGCGGATTCATGCCCGCCGCCGGCTCGTCCAACAACAGCAGCTTCGGTTTCGCCGCCAACGCCCGAGCGATCTCCAAGCGCCGTTGAGCTCCGTACGGAAGATTTTTCGCCACCTCATACGCATGTTCGTCGAGCTTGAATATCTTCAGCAGCTTCAGCGATTCCGCTTCAATGTCGTCCTCCTCGCCGAAGTACCGCCCGACCCTCAACACCGATTCGAGCAGCCCGTACTTGACGTGACAATGAAATGCTATCTTCACGTTGTCGAGCACCGACAGCTCCGAAAATAATCTGATGTTCTGAAACGTGCGCGTGATCCCGCGTTGAGTGATCTGATACGGCTTGAGCCCCACGATCGATTGCCCGTCTAAGGTGATCTCGCCCGTCGTCGGCAGGTACACTCCCGTTATCAGATTGAAGATCGTCGTCTTGCCCGCGCCGTTCGGTCCGATCAGTCCCACCAGCTCACCCTTGTTGATATGGAAATTAAAATCATCGACCGCCTTCAGCCCGCCGAAGACCTCCGAAACATTCTCGGCTTTCAACAGTTCCGGCATAAATTCAACTCCTCCCCGCTCGACGACGCATCGCCTTCACCTGTTGATATCTGATCTGCGACGGCGTGTCTTTAAACTTCCTCTTGAGCGGAAACCGACTGTCCAACAATCGAAACTGCTCGGCATCGTAATCCTGCGACGCGTTTTCGAGATACCGCCCCGCATCGATCGAGCCCCACGCATCGATCATCAACGCCGCCGCATAATAATTTTCTTCCGTTCGAACGTTGTAATCCTCCGCCGCGCGGAACCCTCGAGCCAAATAATAATTCGGATCGCCGTACAAAACGATCGCTCGAAAGTTCATCGTGCCTGCCGTCGACCGCACCCGCTCGATCAGCCGTCGACCGATCCCAAGCCGTTGATACTCCGGCAGCACCGCGATAGGTCCGAGCCCTGCGGTATCGTAGAGCCGACCGTTGTCGCCCTCGATGTATGAGTGATTGCACACCACGTTGCCGACTATCCGATCGCCGTCGACCGCAACAAAGTCCAGCTCCTCTATGAACGACGGCCACCGCCTCATCAGATGCAAAATGTAATGCTCGTTCGCCCCGGGTTGATACACATTCCAAAACGCTTCGCGCACCACAAATTCCGTCGCGGGATAATCCGATTGCCGCGTCGGTCGAATGACGATGCCGCTCATCATTTCGCCTCCTTGAGACGATCGAAGAACCGCTTGATCGGTCCGAGGTTGGTCACTTCCATGTATCCGAACAGTCCCTGCGGTCGATAGAACATGAGAAGGATCAACGCCAGCGCGTAGATGATCATGCGGAACTCGGGCCAAGCGGCGAGCGCCGCCGATATGAACGTCACGACGAACGCGCCCGCGATCGAGCCCGTGATCGAGCCCATGCCTCCGAGCACCACCATGATCAGATAATTGAACGACGCCAGGAACGTGAACGACGCCGGACAGATCAGATAGAAGCAGTGCGCGAACAATCCGCCCGCCACGCCCGCGAACGCCGCGCCGATCGTGAACGCCATGATTTTATATTTGGTGGTGTTGACGCCCATCGACTCGGCGGCGATCTCGTTCTCGCGGATCGCGATGCACGCTCGACCATGCGACGAGTTGACGAAGTTCTTGATGAAGAACAGCGTAAACAGCATGACGAAGAACACCCACGGGAACGTCGTCAAGTGCGGAATGCCTTTGAAGCCCGCCGCGCCCCCGACGTAATCGATGTTCATGATCACGATGCGAATGATCTCGCCAAGCCCGAGCGTGGCGATCGCCAAATAATCTCCTCTCAACCTCAACGTCGGCAGTCCGATCAAAAAGCCCAAACTGCCCGCGCAGATCGCTCCAAGGATCAGCGCGACCAACAACGGCATGCCGAAATTGGTAGTCGCCACCACGCCGACGTAAGCGCCCACCGCCATGAAGCCCGCATGCCCGAGCGAGAATTGTCCGGTGTAGCCGTTGATCAGATTGAGGCTCACCGACATGATTATGTTGATGCCGATCAATAATATGTTGAGCTGCCAGAACGAGCCGATCATCTTGGCGCTTATCATGCCCTGCAACACGCCGAAGACGATCAGCCCGAAGATCAGCATGATCAGATCTCGTTTCCTAATCGCGTTCATTTAAAAAAATCTCACCTACACCTTCTCGTTGGTGTTCTTGCCGAACAGCCCCGACGGCTTGACCAGCAGCACAAGGATCAAGATCGCAAACGCCGCCGCGTCTCTGAACGTCGACGACAGGAACCCCGACACCAGCGCTTCGATCACGCCCAAAATGATCCCGCCGACCACCGCGCCCGGCAATATTCCTATCCCTCCGAGCACCGCCGCCACAAATGCTTTCAAGCCCGGCATGATCCCCATCAACGGATCGATCGTGTTGTAGTAGACGCCGACCAGCACGCCCGCCGCCGCCGCCAACGCCGACCCGATGCAGAACGTCAGCGAGATGATCCGATCCGAGTCGATGCCCATCAGTTGAGCCGTCTCCGTGTCGAACGACGCCGCCCGCATCGCTTTACCGAGTTTCGTCTTCTGCACGATGTAGGTCAGGATCGCCATCAAGATCATCGTGATGCTCAGGATCAGCAACTGTTGACCGTTGATGATGAAGCCCGCCACGTTGAACGATACATTATCGATCACATTCGGGAACGTGCGAGGCGTCGGCGTCACAAAATACATCGTCGCATACTCGAGGAAGAACGACACGCCGATCGCGGTGATCAGGATCGAAATGCGCGGAGCATGTCTCAACGGTTTGTAGGCAAGCCGCTCGACGATCATGCCCAGGCACGCGGTGATCGCCATCGAGATCAACAGCGCGGGGAGGATCGATAAATGCAGTTGAGTTACAACGAAGAACCCGAGATACGCTCCGACCATGTAGATGTCGCCGTGCGCAAAGTTGATCAGTTTGATGATGCCGTAGATCATCGTGTAGCCGAGTGCAATCAGCGCGTAGATGCTGCCGAGCGATACGCCGTTGATGAGCTGCTGCACGAGCTGATGCATAAAGTCCATAGTCTCACTCCGTTTCGATTAGATTGACAGGAATTTTATCATCGATCCCCATCATTGGCAATAAAAAAGGATATCGGCGCGCGCCTGTAGAATTTTTGATCCCGCTCGATAAGATTATTTCAGATAGGAGAATGACATTGATAAAAGATTTTTGGCTGTTGTTCAGAGGATATTGGTCGTCGGAAGAGAAATGGAAGGCGCGCGGGCTGTTGGGCGTGGTGATTGCCATGAACTTCGCGATGGTTTATCTGCTCGTGCAGCTCAACGATTGGTACAACACATTTTACAACGCGTTGCAGAATTACGAGGCGGAATCGTTTTGGGGATTGATCGGACAGTTCAGCGCGATCGCCTTCACCTACATCATCATCGCCGTCTACGCCGTCTATCTGCGTCAGCTGTTGCAGATCAAATGGCGCACGTGGATGACGCGGCGATATCTCGACAATTGGATGGGCAAGCAAGTTTATTATCGAATGCAATTGACGGGCGGCGCCGCCGACAACCCCGACCAACGTATTTCAGAGGACATCGGTTCGTTCGTCAACATCACGCTCCAATTGCTGATCGGATTCCTCAAACAGTTGACGACGTTGGCGGCGTTCGGCGTGGTGCTGTGGGAGCTGTCGGGCGATTACACTCTCGAGCTCGGCGGCATGACGTTCGTCATTGGCGGCTACATGTTTTGGTTCTCGCTCATATATTCGGGCGTCGGCACGTGGCTGGCGCACAAGGTCGGGCGCAAGCTGATCGGATTGAATTTCGATCAACAGAAGTTCGAAGCGGATTTCCGATTCAACATGATGCGCGTGCGGGAGAACTCCGAGAGCATTGCATTTTATCGGGGCGAGCCGTCGGAGATGGAAGGCTTCCTCGACAAATTCAAGCGCGTGATCAAAAACTACCGCGAGCTGATGACCAAGACCAAGCATCTCAACTTCTACGTCAACGGCTATGCTCAACTGGCGGTGATTGTTCCGTTGATCATGGCGGCGCCGAGATATTTCAGCGGCGCGATGCAATTGGGCGGGCTGATGCAAACGATCTCCGCGTTCGATCGAGTGCAGGGCGCGTTGAGTTATTTCGTCGACGCGTATGACACGATCGCTCAACTGGCGTCGGTTATCTCCCGACTGTCGGGCTTCACCAAGCACGTTGATGAGACGCTCGAGCTCAAAGACGGCGTCGAGCGCGAGGAGGCGTCGGCTCATTCTCTGTCGATCGAGAATTTGACGGTCGAACTGCCTTCGAAAAAAATTCTGCTCGACGGTTTGAACGTGGAGTTGAGAGAAGGCGAGCGGCTGTTGGTGACGGGCGCGAGCGGCTCGGGCAAGTCGACGCTGTTGAGAACGTTGGCGGGCATCTGGCTCTATGCGAAGGGGTTGCTAAAAATTCCGCGCGGAGCTCGAGTGATGTTCCTGCCTCAACGCCCTTACCTGCCGTTGGGGACATTGAAGCGCGCATTGCTCTACCCTCAATCGGAAGCGGACACGGCGATCACGGACGAACGGTTGTCGACGGCGCTCAACGAAGTCGGCTTGCCCGAACTCTCATCGAAACTCGACGTGGCGGACGATTGGAGCAGAATATTATCGTTGGGCGAGCAGCAGCGGTTGGCGTTTGCGCGAGTGCTGTTGAGCGAGCCGACGGTGCTATTCTTGGACGAAGCGACGTCGGCATTGGACGAGCCGCGCGAGCGGGAGATGTATGAGCTGTTGAGAAAAAAATTCCCGGCACTGATCCTGGTCAGCGTCGGGCACCGATCGACTTTGGTTGAGCAGCATGATCAATTGCTGTCGCTCAACGGCGGAGCTTACACTCTCAAGGAGATTTGATTATGATCGAGCAGAGGGACATCAAAAATTTTATCGACGATTGGAAGGCGCGCGGCGACGAGAAATCCGATGCTCAATCGTTTTGGCTCGACTTGATCCGCGCGCTCGGCATCAACGATCCCACCAAGTTCATTCGGTTTGAAATTCCGATCGACGTCGACGATCATAAGTGTTTCATCGACGGTTGGATTGGCTCGACGAAGGTTTTGATCGAGCAGAAGTCGCGCGGGATCGATCTCGACAAGTCCGCGCGTCAATCGGACGGTGCTTTTCTCAATCCGTTCGAGCAGGCGTTGAGGTATGCTTATGCACTTCCGTTTTCTCAACGCCCGCGATGGATTGTCGTGTGCAACTTCGTCGAGCTGCGCGTTTACGACATGGATCGATATCATCAACGGAGCGACCAATCGTATCAACCGAACGTCATTGCGATCGAGCGGCTGACGCATGAGTTTACGCGCCTCAACTTCCTGATCGATCCCAACGATGAGAATGTCAATCCCGCCATCAAGATTTCGAAGAACGCCATCGAGCTCATCAACTTCATCTTCGAGGCGCTCAAAAAAATTCCTCACAATCTCGACGAAGACGCGCTCAATAAATTTTGCGTCCGATTAATGTTCTGCCTCTACGCCGACGACGCCGACATCTTTGAGCCCAATCAATTTTCCTCCTACCTCCTGAAATCTGACGACCGTCGGGCTGCATTACTCGAGCTGTTCACAGTACTCAACACTCCCGAGACGCAACGCCCGAGTGATCTGACCGCGGAGCTTGCCGCCTTCCCCTACGTCGACGGTGCGCTCTTTGAATCGATCCTCAATCCAATCACCAGACGCAAGGTCGGCATGCATTACACTTCGATTGAGAATATCCACAAAGTGATCGATCCGCTGTTCCTCGACGCGCTCCATGAGGAATTTCGTCGCCTCCGTCGGAAGAAAAAAAATCGCCGCCTCGAGCTCGAACGCTTTCAACTCAAGCTGGCGTCGCTGACATTTCTCGATCCCGCATGCGGATCAGGCAACTTCTTGACCGAAACGTATCTGTCGTTGCGTCGGCTCGAGAACGAAGTGATAGGCGAGCTCTACGGTTTGGGCGTGCCCTGCGAGAGTTTGGTTTCGATCGAGAACTTCTTTGGGATCGAGATCAATGATTTTGCGGTGGCAGTCGCGCGGACTGCACTTTGGATCGCCGAAAATCAAATGCTCACTCAGACCGAATCGATCCTCAAACGCAAATTTAAATTCCTGCCGTTGACTCGTTCGCCTCACATCGTTTGCGGCAATGCTCTTCGTCTCGATTGGCGTTCGATCGCGGGCAACGTCGATTACATCATCGGCAACCCGCCCTTTGTCGGATCAACCTATCAGTCCGTCGAGCAGAAGGACGATCTGTTGATGACGACGCGGCTCGATAACAAGAAGCTCGATTATGTGGTGGCGTGGTATTATAAATCCGCCGACTTCATGATTGGCAACGACACGAGGGCGGCGTTTGTTTCAACCAACAGCATCTGTCAAGGCGAGCAAGCATCGGCGGTGTGGCAGCCGTTGTTTGAGACGGTGCACATCGATTTCGCGAGACGCACGTTCAAATGGACGAGCGAGTCGGATGATATGCCGGCGGTGCATTGCGTGATCGTGGGGTTCAGCGCGGCGGCGAATGATCGTCCCAAGCTCATTTTCGACGGCGATCAGATCATTGTCGCCGAGAACATCAACGCCTACTTGATGGACGGCTCGAACTTCTTCATCGAGAAGAGGAGCACCCCGTTATGCGACGTGCCGACGATGAGGCTTGGCAATATGGCGGCGGACGGCGGGCATTTGACCATTGAAGCCGACGAGTATGAAGAGTTCATTCGTCGGGAGCCCTCCGCGCGGAAATATATTCGGCGATACATGATGGGGCGGGAGTTCATCAATGGCGAGCCGCGATATTGTTTATGGTTGGCGGACGCGACGGTTGATGATCTTCGACTGCCTTTGATTGCTAAACGGGTCGATGCTTGTCGACGTTACCGAGCCAAAACGAATTGCTACAAAAAATTGGCGGCGACGCCTCATCTGTTTCGCGAGCAGAACACTCCCGAACAATTTATCGTTGTGCCGATCGTTTCGTCGGAGAATCGGCAATACATTCCGATGGGATATCTCGACTCGAATGTGATCGTTGGTGTGAAGGTGTTCATGATCCCCGACGCCGAGCTGTTTCACTTCGGCGTGTTGACGTCGAGCGTGCACATGGCTTGGACGCGAGCTTTATGCGGACGGCTCAAATCCGATTACAGTTATTCATCATCGATCGTGTACAATAATTTTCCGTGGTGCGAGCGGACGGTTGAGATCGAGCAGACGGCTCAACGTATTCTCGACGTTCGAGCGAAGTATCCGTCACGGACGCTTGCCGCCCTCTACGATCCCAAACTCATGCCGATCGAGCTCCGCGCGGCTCACGAGGCGAATGATCGGGCGGTGATGTCGGCGTACGGCTTCGCCCCCTCGTTGACGGAATCGGAGATCGTTTCGTCGTTGATGTCCATGTATCAACGGCTTACCGTTTGATGAATGTCGGGCAGAGGATCGCGACGATGACCAGCCCGATCCCAATCAGCTCAATCGAGCCGAACACCGTCCCGAACACAAAGAACGATATGACGACCGAGGCGGCGGGTTCGGTGGTGGCGGTGACCGACGCTTCTTCGGGCGTGACGTATTTCAAGCCGACGTTGAAGCACAGGAACGCGCCGACCGTCGCGATCAAAATGATCCAGATCACGTCGAAGCAGATGGCGGGATCGAGGAATGAAGTCCAATCGGCGTTGTCGATCAGAGCAAACGTCGCGAGCCCGCCGATGATCATGCCCAGCCCCGTCAGCGAATACTGATCGATCTTCATGGCGAACAGATGTTTTGGGTAGATGGTCGAGAATGCAAACGCCGCGCCCGATGTCAAACTCCAGGCGATGCACTCGAGAGGGACGAGCATCTTGGAAAAATCGCCGCCGGTGACGAGCAACAGCACACCGATCATGGCGAGCACGACGGCGATCACTTCACCGAGCTTGGGCAGACGACGGTTGTAGAGCGATTGCCAGATGACGACGAAGGCAGGGCAGGAATATTGAATGACGGTAGAGGGAGCGGCGCCGCCGGTCTCTATGCCTTTGAAATATGTGTACTGCATGATGACGACGCCGACGGCACCGTAGAGAACGGTATCGAGCCAACGGCGCGGGTGTTGATTGAGAATGGCGACGCTGTTTTTGAGCACGCCGAGCCTCCACGCGATGACGAGCATGATGAGACCGGCGGAGGTCATGCGGATGTTGGTGAGCTCCATGGCGGTTTTGTCGGTGTGAGAGAAGAAATCTTGGACGGCGACTCCGCCCGACGCCCAAAACACTCCTGCCATTGCCACGCTCAACAGCGCCATAGTTCTGTTCAATGGTTTGACCTCCCAAAATGTAATAAACGATCGAAAAGACGGGCGCGCGCCTCCCTCATGGGGCGGCTCGCCCTAACCTTGGTTGGCGGCTCAACGGTTGAAGGGCGGCGGATGAAGATGGGCGCCCGCCTGATCGCGTGGCGGCTCGCCCTTTTTATTCGACCCAAAAAAATTTATCAGCGCCCGAGCCGAGGAAAATTTATGAGGCGGCGGCTTCAGTTGCCGCCGAATATATTTTCCTTTTCATATCCTAAAATGTATCTGACGGAAGGGAAACGGGCGCCCGCCTCTCGCGCGTGGCGGCTCGCCCTTTTTTATTCGACCCCAAAAATTTATCTGCGCCCGAGCCCGCGGAAAATTTATGAGGCGGCGGCTTCGGTTGCCGTCGAATATATTTTC
>JAFUXN010000032.1 GCA_017477125.1 Selenomonadaceae bacterium | reverse complement strand
GGTCTCACACCGATTTCTGTTCGGCGTAAAAAATTTCATGACGACAGAGGAGGGCGGCAACCCCGCGTAGTGGGCGCCGCCCTCCTCTTTAGTCTCACACCGATTTCTTCTCGGCATAAAAAATTTTCATGGCGATAGAGAAGGACGGCAACCCCCGTGGGCGGGGCTCGCCTTTGAAATAAAGGGCGGCGCCGCACCCCCTTGCAGAGGGCGCCGCCCTTTCCTTTAGTCTCACACCGATTTCTGCTCGGCGAAAAAATTTTAATGGTGACGGAGAAGGGCGGCAACCTCGCGTAGTGGGCGCCGCCCTTTCCTTTAGTCTCACACCGATTTCTGCTCGGCGAAAAAATTTTAATGGTGACGGAGAAGGGCGGCAACCCCGCGTTGAGGGCGCCGCCCTATCCTTTGGTCTCACACCGATTTCTGTTCGGCGTAAAAAATTTCATGACGACAGAGGAGGGCGGCAACCCCGCGTAGTGGGCGCTGCCCTCCCCTTTAGTCTAAAACCGATTCCTTCTCGACGTAAAAAATTTTAATGGCGACGGGGAAGGGCGGCAACCCCGCGCAGTGGGCGCCGCCCTTTCCTTTGGTCTCACACCGATTTCTTTTCGGTATAAAAATTTTCATGGCGATAGAGGAGGGCGGCAACCCCGCGTAGTGGCGCCGCCCTTTTCTTTATGACTCACGCTGATTTCTTCTCGGCATAAAAATTTTAATGGCGATAGAGAAGGGCGGCAACCCCGCGTAGTGGGCGCCGCCCTTCTTTTTTTTTTCGACCGATAAAATTATTGTTGAGCACCTGCCGCCCGACGTTGGCTGTTGCGCAACAACGCATCCTTGAGCCGCCCTTCGATCGCGATCAGCTCTTTCTCCGCCGCCGCTCTCTTCGCCCGACCTTCCTCTTGAATCCGAACCGTCTCCTCGAGCGTCGAGATCAAATCCTCATTGACCTTCTTGACCGTGTCAATGTCCACAATCCCGCGCTCATTCTCCTTCGCCGTGTCTATCGTATTCTGCTTGAGCATCTCCGCATTGCGCCTCAACAGATCATTCGTCGTGTCGTTCACCGCCCTCTGCAACGCCAGCACATCATTCTGCCGACTCAGCCCCAGCGCTATCACCATCTGATTCTTCCACAACGGGATCGTGTGATAGATCGCCGTCTGCACCCGCTCAATCAGCACCTTATCGTTGTTCTGTATCAATCTGATCTGCGGCGCCGTTTGGATCGCCAACGTCCGACTGATCTTTAAATCATGCACCTTCTTTTCGAACCGATTGACGCTCTCTTCAAAGTCCGCTACCACCTGCACCGCCATCGGATTGTCCGATTGAGCCGCCTGCGCCTTCAACTTCGGCAGCGTCACATCGCGCATCTCCTGAACTTTTTCCTCGCCCGCGCGGATATATAACTGCAACTCTTTGAAGTACGTCAGATTCTTTTCGAACAGCCCATCGAACATCGCCACGTCCTCGAGCATCTGAACCTTCGCCTTCTCGAGCCCCATCTCGATCCGCTCAACTTGCGTCGATAATTTTTCGTAGCCGTCTTTGATCTCCTCAGCCTTGTTCATCATCGAGCCGAAGAACGGCAACCGTTGCAGAAAACTTTTCTTCTCGCTCGTGTCGAACGCCCGCACCTTACCAACCAGATCGTTGAGCAACTCGCCGACCTGCCCGCTGTCCTTCGTCCGCACGCTCGACAAGATACTGTCAGAGAACGCCGCGATCTCTCGTTGAGCCGGCACCCCGTACGTCAGCGCCATCGATGATTCTCTCATGTCGATCGAGTTTTTGATCTCCTCAACCCGACGCTTCTCCTCCGGCGTCAACGCCTCTACCTGCCGCGTGATCTTCTCGATCTCCTGCTCCGGCACCACCGCCGTCACCGCTTGCGATTCCGTCGACGACGAGCCTTTTGCCGCCATCAAATCCTCCAAATTTATTTCCGCCACGCGTCATTCCCTCCCAAATCATTTTTTGACGTACTGCTTATAGAAATCCTCAATCGGCATGAACAAATATCGAACGCCCTCGAGCATGCCTATCCACGTCGGCAGCGTCGTCCAGCTGAACAGGAAATACAACACGCCCTGCCACGTCTTGCCCTGATAAAATTTATGCGCCCCGACCGTCCCGAGGAAGATCGCCAGCACCGATTGAATCAGCTTCTGCTTGACCACCAACGGACGCTCGCCCTCGGGGATCAACGAACGGTGAGGATCATCGGGACGCGCCGGCTTGGGCAGTTCCTCCCGACGGCGCACGGGGATCGCCTCAAATATTTTTTCGTCCGACAACTCGTCGTCGAGCTCCGTCGTCGAAGTTTCTTTCTTGGTGATGCCTTCACTGCGGAGGTGTTCTTCCATGACCCTGATCTCTGCTTCCGCCGACAACATTTGATCGTTGACGATCTTCTCAAGCTGCTCCTCATACGCCGCTTCGAGTCCACCGAGCGTCTCTTTGATCTTGCCCTTGAGCTCGCGCACCCGATCGGTCGTCAGTTGAGTTTCGTCGAGCGCCTCAAACTTCTCGACCATTCGCACCGCTCGATCCTGATAGTAGTCAACGAATTTATACGCCAACGAAATGCGCTCGGGCTCCTTCTCCATCTGCTTCAAAATGTTTTTCCCGATCGATTGCAAACGGTTGAGCCGCGTCGACATCTCCTTGTCCTTCGACCGCTTCAGACGTTGATCAAGGAAATTGTAATCGGCGACCGCCTTATCGTACTTCTCTTGGAGCAACGTCGCCCGCTCCTCGTCGATGTTGGGGAACTTCAATGCCAACGGTTGTTTATTCTTCGATCGATTGAGACCGATCGCCACCCCTCCGAAGACGATCGAGATCACCATTATGATCATCATCAAATTATCGTCCATGATCATCACCTCTCGGCGCAATTCTATCACAAGCCTGCGTCGCCTTGCAATCAAAAATCTTGACGCGCGCCGCTCCAACAATTAAAATCATGTCGACCATAAAATTTTTTCTATTGAGGAGGACATCATGAAAAAATTTTTTGCAGCGATGCTCGCCGCCGGACTGTTGATGTCGGGTTGCGGCAATCAGACGCCGGCGCCTGCACCCGAACAGAAGAAGGAAGAGCAGAAGCCCGCTTTCGAACAGGCAGTCGAGCCGGTCAAAGACGCGGCGACCAATGCGGCGACCGACATGAAAGACGCGGCGACCAATGCGGCGACCGACATGAAAGACGCGGCGACCGATGCGGCGACCGACGTCAAAGACGCGGCAACCGAAATGAAGGACGCCGCGACCGAAGCGGTCAATGACATGATGGCGGACATGCCCGAGATGATCAGCACGGCGCCGTCGATCGGAACCACGCGCGAGGCGTTTGAGATGTACGGCGATGGTCAGTACGTTGCGACGTTCGACGACAACGGTCGAGTGATCTCAATGGAGTTCAACACGCCTTACATCGACAACGACATCATGGCGAGCATTCTGCCGAGCGACGTGGTCATCACCACCTTCGACACAAACAGCTCCGACGCCGCCAAGCAGGTCAATCACTTTGCGGGCACGAGCGAGCAACTCAAACAGCTCAATCCGAAGAGCGGCGGCAAGTTTGACGCTTATACCAACTTCGACAAGCAGACGAGTCAATTCCTCGGCGGCACGATCACCGTCGCGAACGCTCAATAAAATTTTCCGATCGATCTCGACAATCGATCACGCAGAGCCGATCGCATTTTACGGTCGGCTTTTTCGTTGCGCCGATTGCTTTCGCAAAAAAATTTTTCGTCGTTGAAAGTTGCAGTTGACGCAACACACCTCGCATTGTTAATGTTATAATCGGCGAAATTAATTGTGGAGGTGAGGACGGTGGCGAAAGTCGATTTGCAAGATCTGCCGCTGTTCAAAGATTTGTCCGTTGAGGAGGTGAGGCGCTTCATCAAGCAGACGGGAGCGACGACAAAGAGTTATGCAAAGGGCGCGCGACTGCTCAAGATGTATGAGCCGAACTCGAACATCGGCGTGGTGATCGAGGGCGTCGCACAAATCGTGTCGGAAGATCGAATGGGGAACGAAACGATCGGTCATCGGCTCGAGTGCGGAGCGATCATCGGAAGCACGTCGGCAATCTTACAGCTTGAAGCGAGCCTGACGGCGGTTGAGGCGCTGACGGAAATGAAAGTCCTTTGGATACCGTATCGCGTGTTGATCACGGCGGGACCGAAGCTCAGTCGCATTCACGGCATCGTTATGAAGAATATGCTCGAGGCGTTTTGCATAAAGAACATCTTGATGATGGAGAAGATAGAAGTGTTGTCGCATCGCTCGTTGCGCGATCGAGTGATCCTGTACCTGTTGCAGAACGAGAAGCGGCAGGGACGAGAAGACGGAACGATCCAAGTGCCGGGGCGTGTGCAGCTGGCGAAGGAGCTTGAATGCAATCGAAGTGCGTTGACGCGAGAGATCAGCAATATGAAACGCGACGGCGTGTTGGCATGCGGGCGGCATTGGATGAAACTCGACAAGGCGAAACTTGCCGACGAGTCGTGAGAATCGCGTTCGACGGAGTGACGCTGGCGTTCGGGCGGTTGGTCGTGTTCGACGGCTTGACGGTTGAGTTTTCGAGCGGGCGATCGACGGCGATAGTCGGCTCGAACGGCGCGGGCAAGTCGACACTGTTAAAATTGGCGGGGCAATTCACAGAGCCTGACGCGGGATCGGTCAAAGCGTTCGACGGCGCGACGGAACTGCTCCGCGCGGATTTTCGAAAGCGGTTGGCGATGGTGTCACCGACGATGAGCTTGTACGCTCGATTGACGGGCGAGGAAAATCTGAAGTTCTTCGCGGGATTGAGAGGCGTCGGGATTGATGATGTCGGCGGCTTGTTTGAGCGAGTGGGGCTGGCGTCCGGCGACGGGAAAAAATTTGTGGGCGAATACTCGACGGGCATGGCGCAACGATTGAAGTTGGCGATCCTGCTGTCGACGGGCGCGGACGTATGGTTGTTGGACGAGCCCGGCGCGAACTTGGACGAGGCGGGGCGGTCGATGGTGTTGAGCGAGATCGAGCGGGCGGCGGGCGAAGGCAAGCTGATCCTGTTGGCGACGAACGATCCGATCGAGGCGTCGGCGGCTGACGAGCGGCTATCATTGACGAGATGAAAGCATTCGACGTACTGAGGAAAGAGCTCGTGGCGGGGCTGAGGCATCGGGCGGCGGCGGCATCGATGGCGATGTTCGCATTGACGGCGCTGGCGTGCATGAGCCTGGCGCTCGGAGGCGCGACGCTCGAGCCCAAACTGTTGGCGGCGCTGTTGTGGATCGTAATCTTCTTCGCGTCGACGGTCGGGATCGATCGGGCGTTCGAAGACGAAGCGGCATCGGGCACGCTCGAAACGTTGAGGGTCTACGCCGACGCTCAATCGATCCTGTTCGGCAAAATGATCTACGCGTTGATCTCATTGACCGCGCTGATGCTCCTGCTGCTGCCGACGTTCATCATCTTGTTCGACTGCCCGATCGCAAACGCGATGTTGATGCTGTTGACGATCGTCTTGGGGCTGATCGGATTGTCGGGCGCGGGGACGTTGATCGCGGCGATCTCGTCGACGGCGTCGGTCAAGAGCGGGCTGTTCCCGATCCTGTTGTTCCCAATCGTGTTGCCGATCTTCCTCCCCGCGATCGCGTTGACGGCGGCGGCGATGCTCGACGGAGATTTCTCCTCGACGATGCTCCTATCGATGGCGCTCTACGATCTGATCTTGATCGTGGCGTCGTCGATCCTGTTCGAT
>JAFUXN010000031.1 GCA_017477125.1 Selenomonadaceae bacterium | reverse complement strand
GCTAAAAATTTTTGGAGCCGAAAAAAATAGGGCGAGCCGTCGCGAGCGGGAGGCGGGCGCCCTTTCTTTGTTTATGTTCAAACACCGGAGCTAAAAATTTTTGGAGCCGAAAAAAATAGGGCGAGCCGCCCCGAGCGGGAGGCGAGCGCCCTTTCTTTGTTTCCGTTCAAACACCGGGGCTAAAAATTTTTGGAGCCGAAAAAATAGGGCGAGCCGCCCCAAGTGGGAGGCGGTCGCCCTTTTATTTTTGTTTTCTAATCGCCGGTGTACTTGATCGGGACGCGCGACGATACCAAGCATGTGATCTCATAGTTGATCGTGTTGAGGTGGCGAGCCGCATCGTCGATCGTCAGCGTCGGCGACCCCCACAAGATCGCCTCGTCTCCAACCTTCACGCCTTCGATATCCGTTACGTCGATCATCACTTGATCCATGCACACGCGCCCCGCGATCGGCGCCCGCTTACCTTTAATCTCAACGAAGAATCCTTTGAACGCTCGAATGTAGCCGTCCGCATATCCAAGCGGCAATGTAGCGATCACACTGTCTCGCTCCGCCACGAAATCTCGACCATACCCGATCGACGTTCCGCGCGGAATTTTTTTGACGAACACCACCCGAGCCTTCAACGTCATCGCCGAACGCAATTCGATCGTGCGCTCAACTTCGTCGGAAGGATAGAGCCCATACGTGATGATCCCCGACCGCACCATGTCGAAATGCGCCTCAGGCAGTTCGAGGATCGCCGCCGACTCCGCTATGTGCTTGAGCGGGATCGCAACGCCACGTCCCTCAATCGCGTCGAGCGCTCTCTTGAACAACTTGAGCTGCTCTCGAGTGAACGTCTTATCGACGACGTCCGCCGCCGCAAAATGCGAGAACACCCCTTCGAGTTTCAATGCGCTCGGCATTTGCGATAGTAAATCTGCAAGCTCGATTGCTTCTTCAACCGACGCTCCTATCCGCCCCATGCCCGTCTCGATTTTGAGATGCACCTTTGCAATCCGTCCCCTCTCGCGGGCGGCGTCATACAATCTTAACGCCGATTTGAAGTCGACCACCGTCGCCGTGATGTCGTTCTCGACGACAATGCCCGCCGCCGACGCCGGAATCAGTCCCAAGATCAGGATCGGCACCGTGAAACCCGCCGCGCGGAGCTCGAGAGCCTCATCAACCGTCGCCACCGCCAAAACGTCTGCGCCCTCCTCGAGCGCGCACCGACTGACCGCGACCGCTCCATGCCCGTACGCGTTCGCCTTCACCACCGCGCACAACTTCACCTTCGGATCGACGTGTCGACGGATCGATCTGATGTTGTGCTTGAGCGCCGACAGATTTACCTCCGCCCACGCGTCTCGGTTAATCGGATTGACCATCGAGCTCACGCACCCTTCGATTCTTGGTACTGACGGAAGTTTTTCAAGATGCAGATCGGAGTTTTCTGCGACGCGTTGCCGAACGGATTATCGAGCAGAAGATCGGACGCGAGTTGAGCATTCATGCCCGGCGTCGCCGATACGATCTTCGACCGATGCAGATCATTGACGTCGGCGATCATCACTCCGAAGCAATTCATTCGAGCTTTGATGTTGGCGACGACCTCTTCGGGCTTGTCGGGACCATACACCACGCATTTATCGAACGGCGGCATCGTGCCGGTGCAGTCATCGATCAGTGCAGCTTGACGTCCGCCCCATTTGTAGAACAGCCCGCGGATTCCGATCAACTTCCCGAGGAAGCCGACAAACAACGCCGCCGCCACTCTCCACTTGCCTTCGACGCGCATTAGTGCTTGCATGCCGTGGGGCGTGGCGAGCGAACCGTAATCGGGAATGAAGCGGCAACAAAGTTTGGCGAGCTCGGAGATTTCCATCTCGTCGGGACGAATGATCATGCCTTGAGTGATCGCCACCACGCTCTCTGCCACCGTGATCACGTCGTCGGGACCGATCTTCGCTCGAGTGTAGCGATCAATGATATCAACGATGTCGTCCTTGGGAGTCAAGATGCGAGTCGGCACCGTTACCAATTCTACTGCCAATTAAATCTCTCCTCAAAAAATAAATCCCGCCCACCCACCCATGATCTCTGCGAGGCTCTAAAGGATCACTGCCCTTCGAACCCAAAGAAGTTTTTAAAGGGCGCTGCCCTTCGACCCAAAGAAATTTTTAAAGGGTCACTGACCTTCGACCCTGTTGAGCATGCCGTCTAATGATCAGGGCGAGCCGCCGCGCGCAGGAGGCGGGCGCCCGTTTCTTCCGCCGCCCCTTCCGTCATGGTTTAGCATCGACTGATGG
>JAFUXN010000030.1 GCA_017477125.1 Selenomonadaceae bacterium | reverse complement strand
GTGGCGGCTCGCCCTTCCAGTCTTTGGTCGGCGACATGGTCGTAGCTAAAATTTTTTGATTGGAGGAAGAAGCCGGCGTCGTCCGCCCCGCGACAAGGCGGCGACGCCTTCTTTACGTCCAATCATCGAGCACACACAGTTCGAGTCACCGTTGATCAATGCGGCAATTCGATCGGAATCGGAGGCAACGATGAAAGCAGGGGCGCCCGCCTATCGCGCGTGGCGGCTCGCCCTTACCGTTTTTGGTCGGCGACATGGTCGGAGCTAAAAATTTTTTTGATTGGAGGAAGAAGGCGGTGGCGTCCGCCTACGGCAACTTGATCGGAATCGGAGGCAACGATGAAAGAAAGGGCGACCGCCTCCCTAATGGGGCGGCTCGCCCTTCCCGTCTTTGGTCGGCGACATGGTCGGAGCTAAAAATTTTTTTGATTGGAGGAAGAAGGCGGCGGCGTCCGCCCCGCGAATAGGCGGCGACGCCTTTTTTACGTCCAACCATCGAGCACAAAGTTCGAGCCACCGTTGATCAACGCGGCAGGATCAAATGCTTGAGATCGTTTTTGATCTGCGTCGTGCTGATCTCGGGCGTGCGCGGCAAGTATATCACCTCCGCGCCCTCCTCTTTGAGAAAATCAAACTTGCCCGCCCAATCGTCGCCCATCACAAACACATCAACTTGGTAGAGGCGAATGTCATTTCGTTTCTGCTCCCAATTCTCCTCGGGGATCACCAGGTCGACGTAGCGAATCGACTCAACCATCATCTTGCGATCCGCATATGAGAAGTAAGTTTTTTTGTTTTTGGCATTGCTGTTGAACTCGTCGGTCGACAGCGCCACGATCAGATAATCGCCCAACGCTCTCGCTCGCCGCAACAAGTTGATGTGTCCGTAGTGCAGCAGGTCAAACGTGCCGTAAGTTATCACGCGCTTCAATTGTTTCAAGCCCTCCCCATACAATTTTTGATCACAATGTCGTCAGGAGCCGACAGAGAGTATCGCCGTCGAAAACAACGAAGTCGGCAACGGAAACGGCGGCGGCGATCGGTCGGTGCACTCCTCCGTACGCGATCGATACGTCCGCCGCCTCGAGCATCGACACATCATTGAAACTCTCGCCGATCGATATCACGCGCGCCGATTGCGATCTCAACCGTCGAACGACCGCGCCCTTGTCGATTATCCTCAACCGTTCGCCGTAGAGCGTCGATGAATAAATTTCGCAACCCAATCGAACGGCTATCGGTTCGATCCATCGATCGAGATTGCCCGTCACCAGCACGCAATCGTTTCTGTTGTCGCCGATAAATTTTTCGATCGAACTGTCCAAGGGAACCGTCGCCATGATCTCAACGATCCGCTCCAACGGTATTCGATTAAGTATGCCGTACCTCATTCGGAACGAAATTTCGAAGGGAATCCTCCCGCTCAACGTCAGCTCCGTCAGCAGATTTATCTTCGCCGACAAGTTGAGTTCGGCGGCGAGCAACGGCAAGGTTTCAACGGTCGTCACCGTCCCGTCGAGATCGAACGCATAAATTTTCCTCATGCAATCGAGCGCAAGATTTCTATCGTCTTCTTCACGCCCGAGCGAGTGTCGTCATGCGGCTCCCAGCCCAACGCTCTCAACTTGTCGTTGAGCATCACGCCCTTGACCACTTTCGAGAAGCCCGCTCGTTGGATCGCGTCGGGCAGTTCGAACACGACTTTGCGATCGGATATCGCGGCGATGTACTCCGCGATCTCCCTCAACGACATGATCTCGCTCGAATCCGATACGTTGTACGCCTCGCCCTTCGCGCCCTTCAACAAACAGTACAACAATCCGCCCACCGCGTCAGACGAATAGCAGTACGAGAACCGCGGCAGCCCCTCGCTCTTCAACACAATGTCCTCGCGCTTGACGCCGTTCATCAGGAATTGAGACATCGCCTTCGAATCGTCGAGCCGCATCGTCGGACCGTAGCACCGACTCAACCGCGGGATCACCACGTCGAGCCCGAACTTGCCGATGTACGCGTTGCAGAGTGCTTCGCCCGCTCGCTTGCCCTCGGGGTAGCCCGCGCGGAGAGAATTGCAATCGATATAGCCGCAGTACTTCTCATCGAAATCGTCATCGCCGCGCGCTTGACCGTAAATCTCCACGCTCGACACAAACACAAACCGATCGATCTCAAGCCGACGACCGAG
Organism: Selenomonadaceae bacterium; assembly: GCA_017477125.1. Lineage (GTDB taxonomy): Bacteria > Bacillota > Negativicutes > Selenomonadales > Selenomonadaceae > Quinella. Next base: position 8,576 of record JAFUXN010000030.1, on the reverse strand, counting down.
CTCAAGCAGATTATACGTGCCGAGAATGTTTGACATGATCGAGCCGACGGGATCGGTCGCGTACTGAACGGGGTGAGTGTTGCTCGCCGCGTGAATGATCACGTCGACCTTCAACCGCTCGCTGAACTCATCCACGTTGAGCGCGTTGACGTCCATCGACACAAATTCGAATCGATCATCGTTGAGATAATCGGCAAATCGAGCGTCCGCCGCCGCCTTCTTACGACCCGCGGCAAAAATTTTGTTGAGCCCTTTGCGCATGAGCACGTCGACGAGCGTAGTGCCGATCATTCCAGTGGCGCCGGTGATCAAAATATTTTTCCCGTCGAGAGTCGACCACGGCAAATCGAGCGCCGCCAACCTCTCAACGTCGTCGATGTAGAGTTGATTGTTGATGTACATGGTCGCACCTCACTTGAGCCACGAATCGCGCTTGAGGCTCAGAAATGCTTTGAACAGATCGATGTCCTCAACGGTCGTGATCTTGATGTTGCGTTCGGAGCCGGCGGCGAAGTAGAGCGTCTCGCCGAGGTCGACCATCATGGTATTGGTGTACGATGAGCCGTAGATGCCGATCTCCTTCTCGAACGCCGTCTTATACGCCCAATGCAATTTGCCAAACTTATACGCTTGAGGCGTCGACACCCGACGGAGAGTTTCACGCGGAATATATTCGTCGGTGCTGATATCGTCCTTGCGCTTGAAAATCTGTTCGTTGTAAGGCAGAGACGTCACCGCATTGCCATGCTGACGGCACGTCGCGATCACATCGCTCAACACCGCGTCGTCGACCAGCGGACGAATGCCGTCGTGAATGATCACAATGTCGTCGTCGGCGCAGATGTCCTCGAGCGCGAACACTCCGTTGCGCAGAGACTCCTGAACGGTCGAGCCGCCGTTGACGATCTTTTTGAGCTTATCGATGTTGTACTGACGAGCGTAGGCGCGGAGAATGTCCTGCCAGCCGTCGAGACACACCACCACAATGCCATCAACCTCGGGGTGCTGCTGAAAGTTTTCGAGCGTGTAGATGATGATGGGCTTGTCACGCACGTTGATGAATTGCTTCGGAATGTCCTGCCTGGTGCGCTGACCTCTGCCTGCCGCCACCACAACTGCTGTCGTCCCCAAATTAAACTCCTCCATTCAATTCCCGGTCGATTGTTTTAAAGATAAACTCACCGGCGAGCATGCCGTTATCCTTTTGATAGTTGAGGTGCTCGTCGAAGAATTTGCGTCGAGCGTCCGCCATCGAGTCACGTTTCTTGATCAACACGTTCTCGATGAAGGCGGCAATCGCTTTGTGATCCCGACCGTCGGCGTGATACAAAACCTTCATGAGCTCGGCGCCGATGTCGGTGAACTGTTGAGTGTCGCGCGTCAAGAAGAGCAGCGGCTTATGAGTGTACTGATATTCTGCGTTGAATGATCCGCTGTCGAGAATCATGCCGTCCGACGACGCGAAGATCGATTGGTAGTAGCCGCCCGTCGCCACTCGCGCGTTGGGCAGTCGCTCCCACTTGCGAACGTACTCGTTATAATCGTCGAGCGATCGAAACAGCCCCGAGCTCACCGCCGAATACGCCAGGTTGGGGTGAGGCTTGAACACCCATGAAGTTTTCGGGTGGCTCTTGGCGTACTCGTAGACGAATTTGCAGTTGAGATGGAACGTCGAATATTGAATGCCGTTGTCGAGCGACCAGTGCGGCGCGTAAATTATTCGCGTCGAATGCGGACGAGCCTCTTTCCATTTGAATTGATCGTCGGGGTGCTCGGAATAGAAATAATCCATGCGCGGGTAGCCGCTGTAATATCCGCGGGGCAGTCCCAAGCGGCAACTTCGATCGTAGAACGCCAACGTCTCGCGCGTGTCGAGGAAGACCTTCCAAGCCAACGTCATGATCGGGTAATCGGGCAGAGGCACGTGCGCATTGCCCGAGATGTGCATGCCGTACGGGATATAAATCGTCAACGTCTCCGCCGTCTGCTGCTCGAGCTGAAGATGCGGCGGCAAGATGTCTGTGTAGGGCGTCAGATAGATCATCACGTCCTGACGGTCGGAAACATTTTCTCCGTCGACCGCGTTGATGCCCTTCGCCTCAAAAATTTTCAAGCCGTCCTCGAAATCGCGTTGGACGAACTCATCATCGAGATCGCGACGTCGACAGAGAAACACCGTCGGTTCATAACGATCCGATTGCTCGAACTGTCGATAGAGATCGTCGCCGCACCACATCGATGCATCGTAGAGGACGAAGCCGACTTTGATCTTCTCGCGCCGACGGAGCCGCTCGATCGTCACGCCGAACACGCGGCTCAACAATTTATTATACGAGTCCATCATCAGCAGCGCCGACAGCCCGAAGAATTTATCGTAGTTCATCTTTGTGAGCGCGTCGAAGGGCAGCACGCCCCGATTGTGGAGCTTGAACGCGATCAGCGACGAGACGAGTTGAGCTCCGCGCGGATTGAGATTGAGCATGTCGGCAAAACAATCGTAGCCGAGCGGCACATCAAACAGATCGATCATCATGAAGTCGTAAGCGGTTTCGAGCTGGCGCATTGCCTCACGGAAGATCGTCAACTGATCCGCCGAATACTTTTGTCGAATGATCGGAGCGTAGGGGAGGGCGACGCCGATCGCCTTGACGCCCTGCTTGCGACAGAGTTTGAGGTAATCCTCAAGTCGATCGAGATTGCGATTGAAGACGTCGGCGCGTGTCTCGACGGTGATCTCATTGAGGGTGTCCTGCCATGTCTCAAGCGCCTTCGACGAGAAATCTTCGTGATCGGACGGCTCGACGCTCGGATCGAAGTTGGGGCTCAACAGCTGTTTGATCAATTGCCCTTGAACGGATTGGTCATCGATGTTGAGCACCAGAGAATATTGAGCGTTGTCGGGGTTCTCGACGAACAGCGATTGAGGGTTGAGCCCGATCAATGCGAACGCGATCAATTTATTGTGATCGAAAACATAGCGGGCGGTGAAAAAACTTTGCCGCAGGTCTTGACGGTGATCGGCGAGGTTGATCCCTTTGACATCGATAAAGCAATTGAGATCGATACCGTTGAGGATCGATTGATCGCCGGTCGCGAAGAAATTCTGATCGCCGATCGATCGGACGGAGTTGAGCCAACGACCGTCGAGCCGCGCATTGAACTCGACGATGAACTCTTCGGGGATTCCGTTCTCGATCAAAAAATTCTTCAGTTGAGCGAGCGAGCCCTCGCCGTCGAGCAACCAAACAAAATCGGTCTTGCGGATCAGAAAATCTTCGATCGATGTCAGCGGGTAAGTTGGGATCGTCGCGTCGCCCACCTCGATCGAACGTTGGTCGCCGCGGTCGACGAGCATCGCCGCCACCGTCGCCGCATTGAAGTTCAAGCTCGAAAGCACCCGTTCAATCCGATCGGGGTCGAGCTCGATGATGATCACCGGCAGTTTATCCATTGCGCGCACCTCCCAGTCGGCAAAATTATAGCGGCGCAAAAAAATAAAGTCAATGCAATCGAAAAGAGGACGCCCGCCCATGGACGGAACGCCCTCTCGCTCGATCTCAGCGACGAACTAATTGCCGCATGCCTCGACCGTGGGATTGAAATTGTTTATGCCGATCAGCATCTTGTCAAGCAACCCGCCAATTTACATCGCAGGCTGCTCCGCCGTCGGAGGCTCCACACCCGGATGTTGAGCCGCATTCCAATGCTCCGCCTCAACGTACACCGGCATCGGTGCCAACGGCGCGTTCGGCGCCAAAACCTTCGCCGACTCGATCGCTCTGTGCGCGCAATCGATCGACAATGCGCATGCCTTCATCAACTTGTCCGTGTTGTGGAAGCCGTAGCTGTTCTCGGCACACGCCCAATCCCAATACCATTGCCCTTCTCTGATCAACAAGCGAGCTTCCGCCAACTGCTCATCGGTCGCGCCCGCCGCTGCCGCCGCTTGGATCGTCAAATGCGCTTGCGCACACGTCTGACCCGCGATCCTCTGCAGTTTGAACATGTTATCATTGATCGTCTTCACGCGAGCGATCAACGTCTCCGTGCTCTCGTCGTGGCACTTCAAGCAAGATTGCTCCGTCGTCTTCAACGGGTTCGTCATCCAATGCGACGTGTACTTCTGTCCGTTCTCACGCATATAAGGCATGTGGCAGTCAACGCATGTCACGCCCGCATCGTGGTGCACACTCGTCACCCAGTTGTCAAACTCGGGGTGCTGAGCTTTCAACATCATGGCGCCGCTGTCGGGATGCTTCCAATCGCCCGGGAACGCTCCGCATTGTCCCGACTGATAGAATTGGAACTCGCTCTCGGGATCAAATCCGTTGTCCCAAGGATGATTCACTCGACCGTCCTCGGCAGTGAAGTAGTATTCGTTATGGCACTGTCCGCAAACGTAGCCGCGCATGTCATTGTGCGGCGCATTGTTCACGTCGACGCCCCGACGAGCCATCGCCTCAACAAAGCCCTGCTGATAAACTCTCAACTGCATGGTGTCGGGATCATGACACGTCGCGCAACCGAACCAATCATCAGCCTGCATCGGCGCAATGACCTCCGCGATCGGTTTCGATGCATACTCCCAACCGCTCTGCTTGAAATATACGTCGTACATGTACGAGCCTTTGCACGTGATGCACGAGCCCTTCTGCGGCGGCAGACGGAGCGTCGTCACGAAATCCTCTCCCGCATACGTGTGCCCGCGCGCCACATCATACTGCACCGCAAATTTGTACCCTTTGAAGTTCTCAAGCATCTCGGGCTGCTCCTCGAGATATGAGACGTGCGGAAGCGAACCGCCGTAGCCCGTCGGCGACGGAGCCGCCTCGTTGTTCTTCATGAACGAGTTATACTGCAACGGGTAAGCGTCTTTGTACGCCGCCGCATGCAATTTCTGATCGTCGGGTATCTTTGCCAGCTCGAATTTGGTCGACGGCTTGGCGATTCCGACTCGTATGATCACGAAGCCGAAGAAGACTATCGCCAATGCCAGCGCCGCCGCCAAGTATTTTTGCATCTTACACACCTTTATCACTCCCTTTGAAAGGCAATGCGTAATTCGTAATTCGTAATTCATAATTAAATCGCTCCCCCGTCACTCCCAATTACGCATTACGCATTACGAATTAATCATTGAATTTGAATGCCGCCCTCGAGTGCGTTGGAACCATGCGCGATCCGACTGTGGCACTTCACGCAGTCCTCCGCACTGTCGCCGCCCACGCCCGTTCGAACGTAGGACATCGTCGATTCATGACAGCGCAGACAGTTCTCGCTCACCATCTTGCGCGCCGACGCATCGAGCTCAATCCGTTCGGGATAATCGCGCATAACCTCGTGGTACATGTCGACCATACCCGTCCGTCCCTTCTCGATCAGATAGTGCGCGTCATTGTCATGCGGCAGATGACACTCCACACAATCAAGATTTCGATGGCTCGACAGCTTGAACGTCTCCGCCTCGTGTTGCATCGAATGACATATCCCGCAAAACGTCGGCGTCCCCGTCGCATGGAGCATCGCCCCCGCTATCCCGAAGAACGCCACGCCAACGACAAATCCTCCCGCCAAACATTTCAGCGTGTGCTTTTCAATCAGGTCTTTCCAATTCATTTAACTTCCCTCCTCTCATCGACGTTTGACCGCCGCCAACGTCCCGACGCTGATCGCCGCCGCGCTCAACCACAACAGCCAGATCAGCGGTTTCGTCGATACGTTTGTGATCACCGGCGCCGACTCGATCGCCTCTACCGACGGCAATATTTCTATCCGAATGCGCTGCTCATCGTCGGATATTCCCGTCAGCCGAATCCGCTTGCGTCCGTCGAATACATCAACCGGATCGGACGTGCCGCCGTCGCGCGTCACATTGATCGTCGGCTCGATAGTCTCTACTCGATCGCCGTCCGTCACCGTCAGCTCCGCCCGAACAACCTTCGGCATGCCGAGCACATCATATTCGACCGTCGAATCTCGAAAGATGAAACTGAAGTCGGCGCCCATCGCCATGCGCTTGCGATTGATGATCATCTCTTCGACCTCGAGCTCGTAAGGCGTCGGCGCCAGATAAACGTCGCCGCTCATCGTCCGAAGGATCGCCGGCTCGCGCGCCGCGTCCTCTCCGTTCGATCTCAATTTCGTCAGCGCCCGAACCTCCCGTCCGTCGACGCTGTACACATAAAATTTTTCATCACCGCCCTTCGTGAACCGCTGTCCTTCGTAGACAATCGCGTGTCCGAGAAGCTCCGTCTCGACGTTGGGCATCAACTCCTTCGTTTCGGCGCCGCCGCTCGATGACAATACTATCGACAGCAGCCCCGTCAATACCGCGACGTGAGTTATCACCCCGCCGAGGCTCATCGACTTGAATTTATATTTGATGAAGGTCGCGATGATCAGTGCGGCGATTGCCGCGCCCAACGGCGACGTCGTTCTTACATAGAAACTCGTGTCGACCGCCGCCGGCGCTCCAACCAATTGGCTCAACAGCGGCATCGACATTCCGATCCATACCGGCACCGCGACGAATACCATCACCAGCATGCCGAGCAGGATCATGAACGCGCGTTCGCCGAACGACCGATACATTTGACCTTCGGGGAGTGCTTTGGCTTTGAGTGTGAGGATCGCCAGCCCGCCGATTAATACGATTGCGTTGACGACGGCGATTGTCAATCCGATCGACGTGCCCGCGAACGAGTGCACCGAGAAATCTCCCAGCAGTCCCGAGCGCGTCAAAAATGTTCCGTAGATGACCAGTGAATAAGTGCAGATTGCGGCGGCGTGTGCGGCGACGAGCACCGGCGGGCGCGCCTTCGACAGATTGATCAGGTGGAGGAGCACGGCGCTCAACAGCCACGGCACCAGCGATGAGTTCTCGACGGGATCCCAACCCCAATAGCCGCCCCAGCCGAGTACCTTATAAGCCCAGTAGCCGCCGACGAAGATGCCCGCGCCCAACATCGACCAGGCGATCAGCGTCCACCTCCGCGCGGGTTCGAGCCACGATGTCGATTTCGGATCGATCAGCAACGTGCCGACGCTCATTGAGATCGGGACGGCAAGCAGTGAGTAGCCGAGGAAGATGATCGGCGGGTGGATCGCCATCCAAAAATCTTGCAGCAGAGGATTGAGCCCGACGCCGTCATAAGGAGTGGCGTCGCTCAACTCGAACGGGCTCTTGATCAACACCAGCACGGTCAGCATCGATTGAAGGAAGTAATACACCGCCAACGTCGAGCGATCGATCGGTCGGTCGAGCGAACGGCTCAACAGCAGTCCCGCCGTCGCATGGAACAACAGCCAGAGCAGAAACGATCCCTGTTGCCCCGCCCAGAACGCCGATATTTTGTAGACCGTCGGCAACTCCCTCGACGAGTAGCTCATGACGTACGCGATCGAAAAGTCGTCGGCGAAGATCAATTGCCATAAGTGTAAGCTCGCCAGCACCGTCGCCGCCGCAGAGACGATCGCCGACCAACGAATATATTTGTCCGACGGCATTTTGAGGATCGAGCTCAACATCGTGACCGCCATCGACGACGCCAACGTCAGCGCCAACAATATGTTCCCCGTCATACGCCGCCCCGTTGATTCTCATACTTCGACGGACATTTGATCAGAAGTTTGTCGGCGTGAAAGGAACCGTCGGCTCCATCGTACTTGCCGATCGCCACAATGTGATAAGCCTCGTCAAATCGATCGGGCTTCACGCCCGCATATCGTACCGGCATCGTCCGCCCGTCGCCCTCGTCCTTCAACACAAATCGGAACTCGTCATTGACCTGCTCCGGCGTCGAACGCTCGTCGAGCAGCCCTTTGACCTGCACCGTCGAACGCGACGACTCCGCTTCGGCGATCGACACGTACGGCGTCACCGATTCGCTCAACGTCAGCCCCGCATAAGCAACAAACAATCCGATCAGCACCGCGAGCAATATGCTCCTGTTCAACGGCAATCACCTCCTCATCAGCCGAATGAATATCAACGTCGCGTCGACCAGCGCCGCCATCAACACCGCCAGCATCGTCCGATCCATGTCGAGCGACGCATCAGAGTTGATCAGCGGCGACGGGTGCAGCGAAAAGTACATGCGCGGCAGAATGAATACCAGGAACGGCACCGTCAGCACCGACATCAACGAATACACCGCCGACACTTTTGCGCGCGTCTTGGGATCGTTGACCGCCGCCCTCAACGTCAGATATGCGCCGTAGATCAGTATCAGCACAAAGATCGTCGTCTGCCGCGGGTCCCAATTCCAATACGCGCCCCACGTCAGCTTGCTAAAAATCGCGCCGCTGATCGTCGAGAGCAGTACGCAGACAAATCCGATCGATACCGCTCGAGCACTCAACTCGTCGCTCAACGGATCGCGTCGACGGAGGTAGCTCGCCGCATGGAACGCGCTCGTGAAGAAGGCGATCACAGAAAGCCACGCCGTCGGAACATGAAAGTAAATGATCCTGACCAGATCGCCCAAGCCCTCGGCGGGCGGTACGATCAAAAAAACGGCGGCGACAATTCCGATCGTGAACAGGACTATCGCAATCAAATCGTCACCACCAATTTT
>JAFUXN010000029.1 GCA_017477125.1 Selenomonadaceae bacterium | reverse complement strand
GTTGAGCGGCTCGAGCTATGCGGATTTGATAATTGCATCGGGCAAGAGCGTGACGATAAACGCAGGGAAGGGCAATGATACGATCCTGGGTTCGAAGAACGCGGACGTGATTCTCTATGGCGAGGGCGACGGCAAGGACGTCATAACCAACTTTGGCGCCAAAGATTCTCTGCGCGTCACGTCAGGCTCGATTAAAAATTATTATGCGAGCGGAAAAGATTACGTCATAAACGTCAGCGGCACAAAATATTCGGGGAGCATCACACTCAAAAATGTCGTCGACAACTACTCGCTCAAGCAGAGCGGCTCAACCATAACTCTCACCAATAAAAAATCCTCAGCACAACTGCCCTCCGATGAGTATTGGTTTGCCGAGGATTCTCCGTCCGAAGAGAATGAGCTCAACGAGATCATTTCAACGAACGATAACTCAATCGATCTGCCGACGGAACTCGATTCGGATCCGCTCAAGCGCTCAACCAATGAGCTGTTGACAACCTCCACGCGGCACCGTCGGAAAAAAATTCAATAGGCGCCCTTGCCGGTGACGACCGCCTTCACCGTCTTGAACAGATACATGATATCGATCCATACCGACCAGTTGCGCACATACCACGCGTCCATCGACACCCGCTCCGCATAAGTCGTGTCGCTCCGTCCGCTCACTTGCCACATGCCCGTGATGCCCGGCAGCACCATGTAATATTCTCGAATGTTCTCGCCGTACTTGACGACCTCCGCCTCAACGATCGGGCGAGGTCCCACCAGGCTCATGTCCCCGCGGATCACATTCCACAGTTGAGGCAACTCATCAAGGCTCGTCCGCCGAAGAAACTCCCCGAGCTTCGTAACGCGCGGGTCGTTCGTCAGCTTGAACGTCTCCTCCCATTCGCGACGAGCCTCGGCATTCTCCGCCAAATACTTTTCAAGCCGCTCTTGTGCATCGGGCACCATCGTTTGGAATTTGTAGCAGGGGAACTTCTTGCCGCCTCGCCCCACGCGCTCATGAGCAAAGATGATCCGCCCGCGATTGTCGACCGCCACCACCACCGCGATCCCCAACAGTATCGGAGAGATCATCAGCCCGCCGACCACCGTCAGGATTAGATCGAACGCCCGCTTGAATATCCGATTGTAACGTCGCGACAGGTTGTTTCGAATGTTGAGCATCAGTATCTTCTCGCTGAACAGGATCGACGCATCGACACCCGCCATCGGCGTCCCGATCAGATCGGGTATGAACGAAATATTTTTGACCCACGGTTGAATGTCATTGATCAACTGTTGGAGTTGCCGACGACTGATCCCCGGCGCCGCGATCACCACCGTCTTCAATCTCAACTCGCGGAGGATCGTCGCCGCGTCAGCGAAGCCGCCGAGCACGGGAAATTCCTTCGGCAGCTTCTCAGAGACCGGATGATCATCGATCAAGCCGACGATCTCACATCGATAACCGAGGTCGTCCGCCCAAAATTTCAGCGTGCGCTCCGCCGTCAAGCCCGCACCTATGATCACTACCCGCTCGCGAAAGATGTTCCGCCGCTTCATGAATTTCAACACCGCGTATCGGATCATGCACACGTTCATCAGCACGAACACGCCGAACAAAATGATGAACAGTCTCGACGCTTGGTCGCTCGCGCGCAGGAAGTAGATCAAGATGATCGACGCGATCCAACCCGCAAACACCGACGAGAATATGTCGCGCATGGTGTCGAGGATCGGCTGCATCTGACGGTACGTCCGCGATTGACTGAGGAAGATCAGAAATATGATCGGCACGCCGCCATAGATGTATGTGTTCGCGTACATGTAATGCGCGTTGTTCCAAAAATCCATGGCGTCGCGCAACACAAACGAGACGTGTTCGGCGATCACCACTCCTATATAGTCGAAGAGCATGAACAGCAGAATCGACACGATCGAGGACACTTCAGAAGGGGGCTTCAATCAATTCGCCTCCTATTTTTTTTGGGATCATCTTAGCATAATTCGCCGCGGTTTGCATTGCATTTTTGCGCTGATTGATATAAGATTGAACGGCAATCACACGTTCGGAAAGGAAGACGCCATAAATGGAAGTACAGGTGATGGAAAATATCTTCGACGAGAACGATCGAACCGCCGATCGATTGCGCGCGCTCTTCGACGATAAACATGTTTTCGTGATCAATCTGCTCGGATCGCCGGGCTCGGGCAAGACGTCTCTGCTCGAGAAGACGCTCGGGGCGCTCTCCAAAAAATTCTCCGTCGCGGTGATCGAAGGCGATCTGTTCACCGCTCGTGACGCCGCTCGGATCGATCGTCTCAACGTCCCCGTCATTCAGATCAACACGGTCGGGGGCTGCCACCTCGACGCGCCGATGATCGAGAAGGCGATCGGCTCACTCGATCTCAACGCGCTCGATATTCTGATCATTGAGAACGTCGGCAATCTGGTCTGCCCGGCGTCATTCGATCTCGGCGAGACGATCAGGGCGGTGGTGCTGTCGATCACCGAGGGCGATGACAAGCCGTCGAAGTACCCGATCATTTTCAAAGACGCGTCGGTGGTGGCGCTCAATAAGATCGATCTGCTCGAGTACACCAATTTTGATCTCGACTCCGCGCGGAACGATCTCAAATCGATAAATCCCGCCGTCGAGATCATAGAGACCTCGTGCACGAAGGGCATCGGGCTCGAGCAATGGTGTCGTTGGCTCGAAAATAAATATTCATCGGGGAGGGAACCGGTTTGATCGCAAGAAAATTAAGGGCGCCGGTGTTGGCGTTGGCGCTGATGACTTCGTCGTTGTTTGTCGGTTGCGGTCAAGAACAACAGCAGGCAGCGGCACCCCAAGCGGCACAGGTCAAAGTGATGCGAGCGATCCAACGCGACACACCGTTGTCGAGCGAGTTTGCGGGACAGATCATCGCCGCCGACGAGGTCAAGGTGCAATCGAAAGTGTCGGGCAATGTCGTTGATAAGTTTGTCAACGGAGGAGAGTTTGTCGAGTTCGGGCAACTGCTCTACAAGATCGACGCTCGACAGTACGAATCGGCGGTGTTGAGAGCGCAAGCCAACCTCGAGCAGGCGAAGGCGGTATTGGTTCAATCGCAGGTGACGTTGAAGAACTCGCAGATCGATCTTGACCGCGACATTCAATTGTTCAACGATCAAGCGATCGCGGAGCAGGTGGTGACGACGCAAGCGGCGCAGGTTAGAGCGAACGAGGCGACGGTTGTGGCGAACGAGCATGCGATCGCCGCCAACGAGGCACTGCTTCAGACGGCGTATCAAGATTTGGCGGATACCGACATCTATGCGCCGATGAGCGGCAAGTTGGGCGTTGACGACGTGGCGATCGGGACGTTCGTCTCTCAAGGGCAGACGACGCTGGTGACGATCGGGTCGACCGATCCGATCTACGTACAGTTTTCGATCAGTGAGGACGAATACTTAAAGTTCATGACGATCCAAGCGATGCAGGCGGAGCACAATCCGATCGGCGTGTCGATCACTCTGTCGGACGGTCGGGAATATCCGTTCGAGGGGCGCATCGTCGAATCGGATCGCGAGATGGCGAACAACACCGGCTCGCTCACGATGAAAGCGATCTTCCCCAATCCGAGCGGCTTACTGTTGCCGGGCATGTTCGCGCGCGTCAAACTGACGGGCGAGACCGTTCCGAACGCGATCCTGGTTCCGCAACGCAGTGTTCAACAGTTGCTTGATAAATCGTTCGTGATGACCGTCGGACCCGATAACAAATCCGTCGCGAAGACCGTGACGCTCGGGTCGAAGGTCGGCAGTTATTACATCGTCAACAGCGGGCTGACTTCGCAGGACAACGTGATCGTCGAGGGCTTGACGAATTTGCGTGAAGGCGTCGACCTGTCGATCACCAACGTGACCGCCGGCGAGATGGGCTTCACCCTCACCGACGTGACCACCACCTACGATGCCGACCGCTCGCTTGCGGCTACTCCGTCGAACGTTCCCAATCAGAAACCCGCTCAATCGGGCAGTTGAGGAGGCGGCGCGCGTGTCTAAGTTTTTCATTCACCGACCGATCTTCGCAATCGTCGTTTCGCTGTTGATAGTGATCGTGGGAGTGCTGTCGGCATTGCAATTGCCGATCGCTCAATACCCGCAGATCGCTCCGCCGACCGTCTCGGTGTCGACGACTTACACCGGCGCCAATGCCGACGTCGTCAATGAGACGGTGGCGCAGGTTATCGAACAGCAGGTCAACGGCACGCAAGGCATGGATTACATGTCTTCGAACTGTGATGATACCGGTCGATACAGTTTGAGCGTGGTGTTCGAGGTCGGCACCGACGGCGACATGGACAGCGTCAAGGTGCAGAACAACGTGGCGATCTCGAATCCGAGTTTGCCGACCGACGTTCAGACGCAGGGCGTGACCACTCGCAAGGCGTCGAATGATATGGCGTACATGGTTTCGATCAATTCTCCCGATGGTCGATACGATCGAGCATTCATGAAGAATTATGCCGACATCTATCTGATGGACGAGATCAAGCGCGTCAACGGCGTGGGCGATGTGCAGATATTCGGATCGGATTATGCGATGCGCATCTGGCTTAACCCCGACAAACTTGCAGAGCTCGGCTTGACGATCGCAAACGTGACGGCAGCTTTGCAGGAACAAAACTTGCAAGCGGCGGCGGGCACGGTCGGCGCAATGCCGTTGGCGATGGGGCAAGAGAAGCAATACACCGGCAAGGTTCAGGGGCGCCTGGTGACGATTGAGGAGTTTGGCAATATCATATTGAAGTCCGACGGAGCGGGTGCGTTCGTTCGATTGAAAGACGTGGCGCGCATCGAGACGGGTCAGAAGGGCAATAACATCGTTGCGAAGTTCAACGGGCATCCGGCGGTTGCGTTCGGCATGCTGCTGACGAGTGACGCCAATGCCATGCAGACGGTCGGCGAGATCAGAGAGATACTTGAACGGCAGAAAGAAGTGTTGCCGCCGGGGCTGAGCATCGATCAGATTTTCGACAGCACCGATTACATCAACGCGTCGATCCACGAGGTCGTTGAGACATTCCTCGAGGCGTTGGCGCTGGTGGTGTTCGTCATCTTCATCTTCCTGCAGAGCTGGCGCGCGACGGTCATTCCGTTGTTGGCGGTGCCTGTCTCATTGATCGGAACGTTCGCGGCGTTCATCATTCTCGACTTCTCGATCAACACGTTGACGCTGTTCGCGATGGTGCTGGCGATCGGTCTGGTCGTCGATGATGCAATCGTCGTGATCGAGAACGTTGAGCATCACATGGAAAGCGGCTTGACCCCGATCGATGCAACCGAGCGCGCGATGGACGAGGTGCAAGGTCCCGTCGTGGCGATCGCATTCGTGCTGGCGGCGGTGTTTGTGCCGGTTGCATTTTTGGGCGGCATGATGGGCGTGCTCTACAAACAGTTCGCATTGACGATAGCGATCTCGATGGCGTTGTCGGCGTTCGTGGCGTTGAGCCTGACGCCGGCGTTGTGCGCGATGATCCTCAAGCCTCACGACGCAGACGCGATGGAGAAGGGCAACCTGCTCGACAGATTCTTCAATGCGTTCAATGATTGGTTCGAACGGACGAAAAACAAATACGTCCGCGCGGTCGCCAAGATGATCGGCATGTCAAAGCTGTCGTTCCTCTGCCTGTTGGTCATTTGCATCTTGACGGGCGTGGTCTATCAGCGATTGCCGTCGACGTTCGTCCCCGAAGAGGATCAAGGCTATTTCATGACGGCGGTATCGTTGCCCGAGGGCACATCGATGAACCACACCGTTGAGACGATGGATCGACTGGCGGGCGTGGTGATGAAGGAGATGCCGGGGCTCAGCAGTTGCATGGCGATAACGGGCTTCGACATCTTATCATTCGGCTCGAAACCGAGCGCGGGCTTGATCGTTTGCGGTTTGGAGTCGTGGGACAAGCGCGGTCCCGAGGCGTCGATCAACGCAAACATCGGCATGATGTTCGGACTCGGCGCGAAAGTTGTACCGGAAGCGACGGTTATAGCGTTCAATCCTCCCGCGTTGCCGGGACTCGGCTCGGTCGGCGGCTGGGCACTTCAATTGCAAGACATGTCGGGGCACACGAACGAGGAGCTCAACGAACTCACTCAAAAGATCGTGGCGTTGGGCAATCAGCGTCCCGAACTTCAGGGCGTGCGCACTACCTTCTCGATCACCTCTCCGACGATCGAATACGAAGTTGATCGCGACAAGGTCAAGCAGTTGGGCGTGGAGATATCGGACGTGTTCACGGCGTTGCAGGTCAACTTCGGCGGCATGCAGGTCAACGATTTCAATCAGTTTGGTCGGACGTACAAAGTCATGCTGCAATCGGATGTGTTGTATCGATCGGAAGCGGACGCGGCTAAATTTGTGTATGTGAAAGGCTCGGGCGGTCAGATGGTGCCGTTGGCGACGCTGATCACGCCGAAGTTCAGCACGGGTCCGACGCAGATATCGAGGTTCAATGCGGCGCGAGCGGTGACGATCCAAGGCAATGCGGCGCAAGGATACTCGTCGGGTCAAGCGATGGCGGCGATCGAGGAGATCGTGCGTCAAGAGGCGCCGTCGGGATTTAACATCGAATGGTCGGGGCAGTCGCGCGAGGAGAAGAAGGCGGCGAGCTCGACGGGACAAGTTTTGGCGCTGGCGCTGGTGTTCGTGTTCCTGTGCTTGGCGGCGTTGTATGAGAGCTGGTCGGTTCCGTATGCGGTGCTGTTGACGGTGCCGACGGGCATCTTCGGCGCGCTGGTGAGCGAGTACGGGCTCGGGATCATCGAGGCGGCGATGGGGCATCAGAACTCTGGGTTGCAGGACAGCGTTTACATGCAGATCGGCGTGATCATGATCATCGGGTTGGCGGCGAAGAATGCGATCCTGATCGTCGAGTTTGCGAAGGTGCGTGTCGACAGAGGAATGCAACCGGTCAAAGCGGCATTGGAGGCGGCGGGCTTACGTCTCCGCCCGATCCTCATGACGTCGTTCGCGTTCATCATCGGTTGCTTGCCGTTGGCGATCGCGACGGGCGCAGGGTCGGCGGCGCGAAACGGCATGGGCGTGGCGGTGGTCGGCGGCATGCTGTTTGCGACATCGATAGGAATCTTCCTGATCCCTGTGTTCTTCGTGATCACGGAGTGGGTAGCGGAGAAGTTGGGCTTTATGAAGCAGGCTCGTCGGAAGAAGTCGATCGATTACATGTGAGATTGATTGTGGGGGACGGAGCAAAAAAGGAGCGCCCGCCTACCAAGGGGCGGCTCGCTCCCTTTCCCTGCGGTCGAACAAAAAAATTATTGGCACAGGAAAATTTTACGGGCAGAAAACAATTTGGATGGCGCCAATCATTTATCTTCATTGACAACATGAGAGGACGCGAAAATGTTTTAGAGGGCTGACTGAAAACGAGTGCGTCGTCCGCCCCATGAGTAGGCGGCGACGCATTTCTTTATAGAACTGAACTTACACTTGAGAGAGGTGACGTCGATGGCTGAAGCACAAAATTATTGGGTCGGCAAGGAGAACCAATACTCCGCCGAGAAGCTCAAGGCGGGCGAGACGATCATTTTGATCGGTTTCGGTCAGAGCATGGTGCCGATCTTGAAATCGGGTCAACCAGCGCTGGTCGCTCCCGTCAACGACAACACCGCTCTCAAGAAGAACGATGTGGTATTCGCCAAGGTCAACGGGCATTTCTATCTGCACAAGATCGCGGCGATCAAGAACGGCAACTCGTATTTGATTTCGAACAACCATGGGCACGCCAACGGTTGGGTGTCGCGCAATAAGATTTACGGCAAGATGATTCAACGGCTCTGATCGGAGCCGACGGTTTTCAATGGGGTGATTCGATTGAGGAAGAAATTTGTTCCGCAGAGGGACATCGATCTCGTGGTCGGCGGGCTCAACAAATATTTTCAGCGCATGGTCGAGACGCACACGTTCAATCCCGCCGAGATGAAAAATTTTATGGAGCCGATCTTCACCGAGGCGGGCTACCGCCGAACATCTGTTGAAATGAACAACACGCCAAACGTACTGATCATTCATAGTCATTGGGGCGTCGGCGATTTTATAAGTCTGTCGCCGAGTCTGCGAGCTCTCCGTCAAATTTATTCAGATGCGAACATCACTCTTATCGTTAATTCTGGTTCGGGCAATCTTGCCGAGTTGTGTCCGTACATAGATGAGCTCATCCTCAACCCTGCACGTTATAATTGGAGGGATTTTTTATCGATCTATCAATGGAATGTCGAGTTAGCAAAAAAATTGCTGCTCAGTCGATACGATCTTGTATTTCCATTGGCGGGCTTTCCAAGTATATTCCTTTTGGGATATATGGGGGGAGGGCAAAAGATATTCGGACTCCCGCCCAAATCAGATAATGACATACTTGAGCCATTCGGTGACAAAATTTATAAACCGCTAATGATCGAAGTTCCGCGCCCAAATCCGCGTGTCAATGAAGCCAATATATTTAGTGCTCGTATGGCGTTGGTTGACAGCATTGCTCAACATCCGATTACAAACAGAGAAGGCGAGGTGTGGTTGAGTGCAGGAGATCGCGCTTTCGCCTGTGATCTTTTGAGTGCCGAGCTTTCCAACGGTCGGAAGATTTATGTGATCTGCATGGGAGGGTCGGCGCCGCGTAAGCAGTGGCAACCGCAGAATTACGCGCGCCTCGCTCAAATGATCGTTAAACAAGAACCTGATACCAAGTTTGTGATCCTCGGCGGCGGACATATCGATGAGCAGGAAGCAACCATGTTCAGGCAGAGCGTCGATGAGAAGTTTTTTAATGAGCATATCATCAATCTTACAAATATGTGCACATATCGTCAAAGCGGAGCAATCCTTGAGCTCGTCGATATGTACATCGGCAATGATACCGGCACCATGCATATGGCAGCTGCGACTAAAACACCGGTATTGAGTCCGAACTGTTATTCTGCCGAACGACCGCTCGGTGGTATCCCGGCAATTGTCTATCCTTATCATGTTCCATCGGTGACAGTCTTAGTCGAACACGCTTTGCCTGAATGTAGGGATTCCAAGGATGGTTGGGGTTGTCGGATTGCTAATCGCCCGCATTGCATCACGCAGATCACCGTCGAGAAGATGTTTGAGGCGTACAATATTTTGAAGGAGCGCATTGCGGCAAATAATATCGAGCCGCTTTTTATCAGTTAACGGAGTGATTTTATTGAGACCAAAATTTGTCGCACAAACTGACGTCAAGCATGTGCTCGACGGGCTCGAGGCGTTCTACCAAAAATGCGTCGAGACCGAAGAGTTCAATGCCGATGACATGTTCAATTTCATGGAGCCGATCTTCACTGAGGCGGGCTATCGTCAACCGACCGCCGGCGCCAATCGGATCAACATTCTGCTCATACACGACGCCGGCGTCGGCGATCTGATCATGATGTCGGCGGCCATGCGCGAGCTCCGTCGTATATACCCGACCGCTCACATCACTCTGATAGTTCGTCCCAATGCCAACTCCATCGCCGAGCATTGCCCCTACATCAACGAGATTCTCACCAACATCAGTCCGCCCGATTGGCGCGAGTTCCCTCTTTCTTATCAACGCGATCAAAAAATGGCTGAAGCCTTGCTCAGCCGTCGATACGATATGGCGTTCGCCTTCACTCACTACCCCAATACGCTCCTGCTCGCATACATGAGTGGCGCCCGCGAACGTGTCTCGCATGCGTTCTCCGATCACAATGAGGCATTCGAGGTCGGACCGTTGTTCGCGTTCGCTCCGCTCGTCACCATCGAGGCTCAAAAATGGATCTATGGCGCTCACAGTATCGAATCAAATTTGGCATTGATCTCGGCGGTGACTCGCGCCCCGATCATCAATCGGGAGCCCGAAGTTTGGTACACGCCGAATGATTACGCCGCCACCTCAGAGTTTTTCCGTCAACATATGAATCCCGAGCGAAAGGTTTATGCGTTATGCATGGGCGGGATGAGCCTTCGGAAGATGTGGTCGCCGGAGAAGTACGCTCAATTGATCAAGATGATCGCCGAGCAGGAGCCCGACATCGATTTCGTGATCCTGGGCGCGGGCAAGGTCGACGAGCAGTCGGCAACGGTGTTCAAACAGAATTTGGATCAGGAATTCGTTCGGGAGCACGTGTTCGACATGACCAACTCTGGGACATATCGAATGAGCGCGGTGATGTTGAAGTTCTGCGATATGTATATCGGCAACGACACCGGGACGATGCACATGGCGGCGGCGGTCAAAACGCCGGTGCTGTCGCCGAGCTGCTTTGCAACCGATCTTGAGGTGCGGTTCAGTGTGCTGGACATTTACTATCCGTATGGAGTGCCGTCGGTGACGGTGCTGGTGAGGAACGCTCTGCCAGAGTGCAAGGCGGCGAACAACGGAGTGGGCTGCGTGAATGAGGCGGCGCCGCATTGCATAGTGCAGATCGAGCCGGAGACTATGCATGTGGCGTACGAAATCCTCAAGGAGCGGATCGCCAAGAACATAATCGAGCCGCTGTTCATCAGTTGAGGGCGACGATCAAAAAGTCGGGCGCCCGCCTGCTCGCGGGGCGGCGCGCCCCTTTTTTTATTGGAGGCTAAAGATTTTATCGTGGCGCCAAACCATGGACGCAAGGGGCGACGGGGAAAGTTAGGGCGCCCGCCTCTCGCATGGGGCGGCGCGCCCTTTTTTATCGGAGGCTAAAGATTTTATTGGGGCGCGCAACCATGGACGCAAGGGGCGACGAGTAAAAGTTAGGGCGCCCGCCTGCTCGCGGGGCGGCGCGCCCCTTTTTTTATTGGAGGCTAAAGATTTTATTTGGGCGCGCAACCATGGACGCAAGAGACGACGAGTAAAGTTAGGGCGACCGCCTCGACATGGGGCGGCTCCTCATTTTTATCTGGGGCTAAAGATTTTATTGGGGCGTCAAACCATGGACGGAAGGGGCGACGGTGAAATTTAGGGCGCCCGCCTCGGCATGGGGCGGCGCGCCCTTTTTTTCATTGGGGCTAAAGATTTTATCGTGGCGCACAATCATGGACGGAAAGGGCGACGGTGAAAGTTAGGGCGCCCGCCTGCTCACGTGGCGGCTCGCCCCTTTCTTTATTGGAGGCTAAAGATTTTATCGTGGCGCACAATCAAGGACGGAAAGGGCGACGGTGAAAGTACGGGCGCCCGCCTCTCGATGGGGGCGGCTCGCCCTTTTTTTATTGAAGGCTAAAGATTTT
>JAFUXN010000028.1 GCA_017477125.1 Selenomonadaceae bacterium | reverse complement strand
TCTCTGATGCCGACCGCCATATTTTTTTCCGTCGCCCTTCAATCGTCGAGCCCCGTTCATGTGTTGGCGACGGTGACGGGGAAGGGGCGAGCCGCCACGCTCGGGAGGCGGGCGCCCCTTCTTTTTCCCGGTCCTCTAAATGTTGCGCCGCGGCTCATGCGTCGGCGTCGACCAATGGAGGAAGGGGCGAGCCGCCACGTGAGCAGGCGGGCGCCCCTATTTTTTATTCGTCTCTCAGACTAAAGGTAGGCGGCGGCGTCTCGGATGCCGACCGCCATCTTTTTTTTCCTTCGCCCTTCAATCGTTGAGCCCTGTTCATGTGTTGGCGACAGTGACGGGGAAGGGGCGAGCCGCCACGTGAGCAGGCGGGCGCCCCAATCTTTGATCTCCAACGTTTGATCTCCGCCCCAACTCTCAGAAGTGCCCGATGAAGCGCAACCAACTCTCCCTGTTGTCGACCACACACTCAACATCAAGGAAGTCATGCAACCGATAGCGCACCGCCGCCTCGTCCTTGTCGTCGTCAAACCGATGTTCATAGCGCAATACCCAATCCTTGAGAAATTCCTGCTCGATCCGCGTCACCACATCTTTTGAGGTGAAATCGTATCGGATCGCCGCCGACGTCCCATGATCAAACGACCTCGCATATCCCAACGACCACTTGAAATGCACGTCCTGCGGTTGCGCATCGAGTTGCATGAACACTTCATCGAGCGTCGACACCTTACGCCCCACATGCATTCGGAACACAAAATCATCATTCGCCTTCGAGCTGCGCCCGATGTCCACCCAACCGCTCAACCTCAATCGATACCGCTCCGAATCCGATCGGATCATCACCGACGTCTTTTCGCCCGCGTTGAGCGCAACTTTACTCTCCATCTTGAGCGCTCGAAAATCTTTTTGAGCATCGAGCGGCTCCCGAATGAGCTCCTCGATATCGGCTTGGTGTCGAGCGACGAATGCCACCGGCACCCCCACCAGCAGATTAACGCGCTCCTCCATCAGCGTCCGATGAGTGACGAGCGCCACGTTCGACATCGTGTTCGAGTGCATCGACAGGCTCACCATTCGAACGACGGGAACACGCGGGTAGACATTCAACAGCACGTGCGCCGTCGACGCCGCAAACTCTATATCGAAATCCGCGCGGAACTCGGGAAGGTGCTCGTCCATGAACGAGTTGAGCCGACGTTTCAATATGCCGTTGGTCCAATCGGCGGCGGCGATCGGCAAATCCCTCAGCCCGTCGTCGAACACCCGAGAAATGTCGGCGAGATCATGCCGCACAAGTTTTTCGAGTTCGTCGGGCATGCCCTCGACAGCGCAATTCACTTCGACGCGATCGATCGTATTCGTCCACGGTTGAAGCTCGACGTTGATGAGCGCGGCAGTGTCGACGGTCGAGAGCTCGACGGATTGAACCGAGTAGCCCACGAGAATTTTATCGAAAACGGTTTTAATGACGGTCGATTGTTGAAGGCGCCATTGAGTGGTCGTCGGGAGCTCGTGCCCCGACAGAAGTTGTTCGCCGATCGCTCGAACGGAGTCCTCCATGCGTTCCTTGACCATCGACGGCAATGAGCGTTGAGCGGTGACGACCGCCCGAACCGACTCGATCCGTGCGGCGTCCGCCGACGACGTCAACAGGAGCATCAACAATGCGAGCGCGAATAAATGTTTCATTGAAGTGAGCCCCAATTTTTTTCGCGTATCATATGCCAATGCCGTTCGAATGTCAAAGAAATATTGATCGGGCGCGTTGAAAGTTATATAATCGACGAAAAATCCATGGGAGGCTCTTGTCAACTACTCCGACCTTAAGAGGTCGAGGCTTGTCCATACCGACACCGATCTTTATCGGTTGCGAGGTTCTATCGCTAACGCTCCCTCGTAGGTCAGACATCATCGGGGGCTGACACTCCCGTTTTACTCTAAGGTTTTACCCTAAAGTAGTTATGGTAAAAAAGAAGTCTGTCTTGATACGAGTGCCTGAGCCAGCGGTTCTCTCGTATTCGTACTTACGAAGTCCGAGTGTCTTAGCCCTTCGTCCGTTTCTCGATGTTCTGACGCCCTACGCTGTAGATTTTACGACGGATACGGGTAATCGGTCCGATTGGTTGCCGAGATTCAATCCGTCAACGCCCTATCTACATTCCTAGCCGAACATATTTAAAATATATTATCTAAAAATATAATAGTCAAGGAGGTGTATTGCGGCGCTTCCTCTCACCGCTAAAAGAAGCGGGAGTATCGCGCCGCGTTTTAGATGAAACGAAAATTGGCGGCGACGTTGAGCGCGTCGATAATTTTTTTAAGCGGGCTGAATGCGTCGGCGGCGACAACCGATCGGTCGTGGAACTTGGACGAGATGATCAATCCCGAGCTCCGCGATGACTTTTCGAAACGCGAGCCGATCGACTTTACTGATTTCAAGGAGAGGCGTCGAGCATTGGCAATCGCTCAATCCTCGTTGCCGACCGACGATCGCGTGACGGTCAATGATGTGATGCTCATAGGCGCGGGCGTCCCCGATCTTCGCGTTCGAATCTACCGTCCGACGATCAAGCTCAAGGAGTATCCCGCGCTCCTCTGGACGCATGGCGGAGGACACATCATGGGCAGTCCCGAACTCTACGAAGGACTTCTGCTCAAGATGGCGAGCGAGCTCGATTGCATCATCGTGGCGCCGGACTATCGACTTGCGCCGGAGAATCCTTATCCCGCCGATCTCGATGACTGTTATGCGGCGTTGAAGTGGATGACCGATCGCAAGAAGAGCCGTTTGCCGATCGATAAAACGCGCGTGGCGGTGGCGGGCGACAGTGCGGGCGGCGGCTTGGCGGTGGCGGTGGCGATGCGCGCTCGCGACGACAAGAAGGGACCTGCGATTTGCTTTGACATGCCGTTGTACCCTCAACTCGATTACACCGACAGCACCGACTCGAGCTATCAGATCACCGATCACCGCGTTTGGAATCGGGATGCGAATCAATTTGCGTGGCGGGCATATCTCAACAATCGATTGACGAATGTGGAGGAGTATGCATCGCCGGCGCATGCGAAGAACTTGGCGGGCATGCCGCCGACGTACATCATGATCGGGACGCTCGACATGTTCCGGGACGAGGCGATCGATTATGCGCAACGGTTGATGGACGCGGGCGTGCCGGTTGAGCTCCACGTGATCCCGGGGCTCACTCATGCATTTAACACCGTCGTGCCCGACAATCCGTTGAGCGTTCGATTGACCGACGAGTTCATTGCCGCGCTCAAGCAGGCACTCAACGCTCAAGTTTCTAGTAAATGATCTTGAGGTCTGCCTTGTTGAAATAAATGTAACCGTAATCGGAGTTGTACGCCGCGATTTGATGTCTCGAGTTTTGCACCCAACCCTTGCCGAGCATGCCGACGGTATCTGTGGCGAAGAGGATCGTTCCTTCGGGCGGCACCTTCTTCTTATCTTCTCTCGACACCGGCCAATATTCGCTCTTCTGATGATACTCGACAAGCAAACCGTACGAATCGAGTGCGTCGGCGATATCGGTACTGTTCCAACGTGGCTTGGTGATAAAGTGTTTCACGTTGATGTAAAATTTCTCTCCGTCGGAAAGTCGTTCAACGAGCAGATAACCTTCGTAGGGATCATAACGCTTCTCTTGCGTGATTAACTGTTGTCGAACGACGATCGGCGTTTTGTGATCGAGAGTGATGCCGGTCTCGACCCAAAATTGCTTGTCGCGCTCGTACGTTGGAACCTGCCACGGTGTGTTCAGGTAGGAATTGTTTTTGATCAGCTCATACTGCTCATTGAAAGATATGGCGATGAAGCCTTGAATCCCCACGTAATTCAAATCCGATATCATGTCAGAACCTCGACCTTTGAGCTTACCGCTGTCTCTGAAAGTTTGAGCGGGCTGTTGAGTTTCAACCTTCGGCGTCTCGACCTTCGGCTGTTGAGTCTCAACTTTGCCCGGCGGCGGTGGCGGCGGAGTTTTATCTTTCGGATCGTTGAGCAATCCCAATAAGGCAAATATAATCAGCCATATCAAGCAACCTTTCTTGGATTTCTGATTGGGCACTTTGTCATTCGCCTCCTTCTCGTAGTACACCGTTTGATTTTGTAATTCCGCGCGGCTCATGTCAAACGCTCGTTCGAGGCTTGTCGTGTTGATGTCGACATTGGCATAATCACTGAACGGCTTGAGCGATAAGACCGCATCCACCGACGGGAACCAATATTTTGCTCCGCTCTTGACGATCTCATCATTGTGAAGTTCACCCGTCGATTGGAGCGTCGATATGAGATCGGCTATCGTGCGAACAGGAAAGTCAAAGTACCGCGCAACCGACTCTTGCGACAACATCACCCTGCCGTTGATTTTACTGAACTCGTCCTTGCTGATGAACCTGAAGATTTCTCTGTCGAACGGCGCCTCCACATAGTAGCCGATCTTGTCGATGAGAATGTCCTTGGTGAATTCGTCGAAGAGCCTGTCGAAAAACAGTATATCGCTCTCGGCTTCGCGATACTTCGAAACCCAAAGCAATGCTGTCATTCCTGCCGCCGACGTCAAAGTCGTCCTCGCCGATTTTTTTTGTGATGGTGGTGCCGAACAATGATGTTACCGGCGGCGGTAATCTGTACACTCCCATGGTTAATCGACCTCCATTGATTGTAATCAAATGTTAAAGCTGTGATTGAATGTATAAGAATGCAACTGTCATTGGTGGCGCCGCGCTGATCGCAAGCGTGCCGCTGTCGATGATACTCCCTCCGTCGATCGCATTCGAGAACGAACCGATCGAAAATTTTCAAGTGATCCTGCTGCTCGGCGCGGCGCTCAACTCGATCCGATTGATGCTCTCAACTTTGGATCGTTCCGCGCGGAGCTTCAATCTGTTTTGCGCGCTGATGTTTGTGTTGCTCGCCTTTCGAGAGTTGAGCTGGGGGCGAGTGTTTTATCAAATCGACTTCGACGAATCGGGACCGTCGTTCGTGAGCATGTCCGATTACGTTTGGCGAACGGAGGCGCACATCGCCATCGTCCTCATCAGCCTCGCCATGTTGATCCTGCTGGTCAAGAGAGTTCCGATCCGTCGGCTGGTGCGAACACCGTTGCCGCTCTCGATCTTTGCGATCATCTTGGGCGGAGTGCTCCTTCAATACGTCGGCGAGCATGGATTTTTGATCGGCAAGCTCAACGGTCAGACGCTCGAGGAGCTGAGCGAAACGATCGTCTATGCGATGCAACCTCTGCTCTGTTCATACTACCACGAATTTTTGACGCGCGTCCAATAATTTGCTCCCGTCAATCGAAATAAAAAATCCCCGCGTCGGCAGGGACTTTTTTTGTCATTTGTTTTCGTCGAGGAGCGCCAGCAACTCATCGTAATCTCGTTTCAGTTGATAGTAATCCTCGGCGAGCTTGAGCGCGGCAAGCACTCCCAATCGAGCAGTCGCGAGCGTCCGAGTGTTTTGCGCGATCGACTTCATTGTGCTGTCGACGAGCTGCGCAATCCGCCTCAAACCTTCTTCATCGTCGGTGCGCAATCGGTAGATGTCTCCGAAAATCTCTATCTGCACGCGCTGCGCCCCGCTTGGATTTTTGTTGTCGCGTTCAGCCAATCAAAACTCCTCCTTCACGCACGAAGTTGCGCGTTGCAGTTTTTCTCGACGGCGGAGAGGATACCGGCAAAAGCGTCGTCGACCTCGGCGTTGGTGAGCGTGCGGTCGTTCGATTGGAATTTGATCGTGAACGCCAAACTCTTCTTGCCGTCGGCGATGCCCTTGCCCGCGTACACATCGAACAGCGTCACATTACTAAAATCCTTGCCGCCGTTCTTGACGATGATCTTCTCGACGTCGCCGGCAGCGATCGTGTCGTCGACGAGGATCGCCAGGTCGCGAGTGATCGACGGATATTTGGGGAGCGGCTCGCAGTGGAACGACTTCGCCGCGTACTTCATCAGCGTCTTGACGTCCGCCTCGAACACGAAAATTTTCTTGGACAGCTCGAAAGCGGCGGCGACTTTGGGGTGCAACTCGCCGAGGGTGATGAGCGTCTCCTTGCCCTTGTTTACGACGGCGGTCTTGCCGGGGTGCATGGCAAAATGTTCGCCGCGCTCGACGGTGCACTTCTTGATCGACAACCGTTCGAGCAGTTCTTCGACGATGCCCTTGAGATCGTAGAAGTCGACCTCGGCGGCTGATTGGCTCCAACCTTTGGGCTCGCGTCGACCGCTGATCACGCCGACGAGTTTCAATGATTCGATCGGCTGTTCGGTGATCGGAAGCGCCTTAGGGTAAAATACGGGCGCGACTTCGAACAGACGCACGTCTTCGTTCTTGCGATTGAAGTTGCGCGCGACGTTCTCAAGCACGCTCGAAAGCAGAGTGGTTCGAACGAGCGGGTATTCGTCGTTGAGCGGATTCATGATCGGCACCGCGCGACGGAGATCGCTGTCGGCGGGCACGTTGAGCTTGTCGAACGTGGGCGGATTGGTGAAGGCGAATGAAAGCTCCTCATTCATGCCCAGGCTCGAGAGTATATTTTTGATTGCGTCGACGAAATTCTGTTGAGCACTCTGATGCCCTTGGACGGTGCGACCGTATGGCAACGTTGACTCGATACGATCGTAGCCGTAGATGCGCGCGACCTCTTCAGACAAATCTTCGACGATGGTGATGTCGGTTCGATGCGACGGAACTTTGAAAGTGTAGCCGTTGCCGACGGCGGTGATCTCGCCGCCGATCTTCTTCAATATGTCGAGCACTTCATCGGTCGACAGTCGAGTGCCCAAGCGGTCATTGATCTTCTCGACGGTAAATTCGACGGTAACGGGCTCGCGCTTGACGGGATAGTTATCGACGATGCCCGCGACGACTTTGCACGCGCCCATGTCCTGCAACAATTGAGCGGCGCGGTCGAGAGCGATGATCGTCTTGTTGATGTCGACGCCGCGTTCGAAACGACCCGACGCCTCCGAGTGCAATCCGACCGCGCGGCTCGTCCGACGGATCGATGCGCTGTTAAAATTCGCCGCCTCGAGCACTACCGTTGTGGTCTTGTTGGTGATCTCGGTTTCGAAGCCGCCCATCACGCCCGCCAAGCCCGCCGCCTTCTCGCCGTCGGCAATCACCAACTCGCCGCCCTTGGCAAGTCGATTGGAATCATCGAGCGTGTGCAACTGTTCGCCCTCGATCGCTCGACGCGCCGTCAACGATTGACCGACAATCTGATCGTAATCGTAAGCGTGCATGGGCTGACCGAGCTCGACCATGACGAAGTTGGTCACGTCGACGACGTTGTTGATCGATCTGATGCCCGCGCCCGTCAAACGCTGTTGCATCCATGTCGGCGACGGTCCGAGCTTTACATCGGTCAACACCCGCGCGGAAAATCGACTGCAGAGGTCAGGCGCGTCGATGCCGATCTTGATCATGTCGGCGGCGTTTCGAGCGTCGTCCTCATTGACTTTGATCGTCGGCAGCTTGACGGGCTTGCCGGTCACGATCGAAATCTCATTGAGTAGCCCGAACACGCTGAAGCAATCGCCGCGGTTGGCGGTCAACTCGAACTCGAGCACAACATCATCGAGCCCCAGCACACTCGCCGCTTGAATGCCGATCGGAGTGTCGTCGGGAAGAATGTAAATGCCGGCGGCGCCGTTCTCAATGTCGATGTTGAGCTCGTCGGCGGAGCAGAGCATGCCGTTGGAGACCACGCCGCGGAGCTTGCCCTTGGAAATTTTTTTGCCGCAAGGGAGGTTGGCGCCGACCAGCGCGACGGGTACGATCTGCCCCTGCTTGACGTTGGGCGCGCCCGTGACTATCTGAAGGAGCTCGTCCTTGCCGACATTCATCTGACACACGAGCATGTGATCGGAATCGGGGTGGGGCTCGAGCCGTTCGATCTTGCCGGTGACGACCTTATCAAGTCCCGCGTCGGCGCGAATGACGTTCTCGACGGGAATGCCGACCATCGTCAAGCGTTC
>JAFUXN010000005.1 GCA_017477125.1 Selenomonadaceae bacterium | reverse complement strand
TCGCTCGTCACGAGGGCAATAACGTCGTGATCATGGTCACCGACGACGGCAAGGGCATCGATGCCGACGTCATTCGCCGTAAAGCCGTCGAGAAGGGGCTTTACACGCAAGACGAAGTCAACAAGATGGACGATGCGGACGCCGTTCGGATCATCTTCCTGCCGGGCTTCTCGACCGCAGAGAAAATTTCCGATATCTCGGGGCGCGGCGTGGGCATGGACGTGGTTCGGTCGAAGATCGAATCGTTGAGCGGACACGTCGACGTCGAAACCAAGGTCAACGAGGGCTCGGTGTTCAAGATCAAGTTGCCGTTGACGTTGGCGATCATTCAAGCGATGCTCGTGCAGGTGCAAGAGGAGATGTATGCGATCCCGCTCGGCTCAATCGACAGCACGATCAATATCAAGCCCGACGACATCAAGACGGTGCAGAACAGAGAAGTGATAGTGTTGCGCGGCGAGATCATTCCGATCATTCGCATGGAGCAGACGCTGTTCGTGCCGCACGTCAAGGACTTCGAAGAAATCTTCGTGGTGGTAGTGCACTCGGGCGAGGCGAAAGCGGGCATCGTGGTCGACAAGCTGATCGGTCAACAGGAGATCGTCATCAAGACGCTGGGCAATTTGTTCATGGGTCTGAAGATGTTCTCGGGCGCGACGGTGCTCGGCGACGGCAGAGTTGCGCTCATTCTCGACGTTGCCACCATGCTCAGCTGATATTTGAGAGGTGAAAATTTATGGCAAAGGAACTGGCGGCAAACAATCCGACGAATGATGATTCCGCGCAGATTGACGGGCTGCAGGTAGTCGCATTCAAACTCCGCGATGAAGAGTACGGCGTGAATATATTTCAAGTGCAGGAGATTCGCAACCTTGTCAACATCACGCGGGTGCCGTTTGCGGCGAGCTACATTCAAGGCGTGATCAATTTGCGCGGAAGCGTCCTGCCGGTTATCGATCTCAAGAAGCGTTTGGGGCTCGATCCCACGCCCTACACCGACGACACTCGTATCGTGACGGTGATGGTGGGCGAATTGCCCGTTGGCATGCTGGTCGACGCGGTGACCGAGGTGTTGACGATCCGAACCAAGCTGGTCGATCCCAAGAAGGCTGTCGACAATACCGATATCAGCAAATTCCTCAGCGGCATCGGGAACATCGACGGTCGTTTGGTGATCATGCTCAACCTTGAGGAGATCGTCGGGTTGCCTTAAGTAATTCTTCCGCTCGACGGCGAGGAAAATTTTTATATTGAAACTAGGGGTGTCGTTTAGATGACTGATGGATTGAATTTGACTCCGATACAGCTCGATGCGCTCAGAGAGATCGGCAATGTCGGTGCGGGCAACTCCGCCACCGCGCTCTCGCAGATCATCAACAAGCGGATCGATATGCACGTGCCGAAGGTGGCGCTGGTGCCGATTGAGACCGTGCCCGATCTGGTGGGCGGTCCCGATACGGTGGTGGTCGGCGTGTTCCTCCGCGTGTACGGCAAGGCGCCGAGCAATATCCTGTTCCTGTTGCCGCAGAAGAGCGCCTTCTACCTCGTCGATACGTTGATGGGGCGCGATCACGGAACGACGACCAGGCTCGATCCGATGGACGAGTCGGCGCTCAAGGAGATCGGCAACATCCTCTCCGGCGCATACCTCAACGCCTTCTTCAACTTCACGCACATCGCAATGCTGCCGTCGATCCCTGCGCTGGCGATGGACATGGCGGGCGCGATCCTCAACGTGGTGCTGGTGCAGTTGGGGCAGATGGGCGATCAGGCTTTAGTGATCGAAACAGAGTTTTTGGCGGAGGACGATGGAATC
This sequence comes from Selenomonadaceae bacterium, assembly GCA_017477125.1. GTDB lineage: Bacteria > Bacillota > Negativicutes > Selenomonadales > Selenomonadaceae > Quinella. The sequence continues at coordinate 557 of JAFUXN010000005.1, read as the reverse complement.
AACGGGCATTTCTTCCTGGTGCCCGACCCGGGTTCACTCGGCACGATAATCCAAGCGGTAGGAGTTGAATAAAAATGGCAAGCCTTATCCGAGTCGGCATGGCTGATTATAAGGTTGGGCGCAGTCCGTCTTCTCTTATCAGCTATGGTTTGGGGTCGTGTATCGGGGTGTCGCTGTACGATCCGCAATTGAAAGTAGGAGGACTCCTCCACATCATGTTGCCCGACAGCAATCAGGCGCGAGCGAGCGACAATCCGGCGAAGTTTGCCGATACAGGTCTGCCGCTGATGTTGAATGACGTGCTGGCGTTGGGAGCGAACAAAGCGAGGCTGGTGGCGAAGCTGGCGGGAGGAGCACAGATGTTTGCGTTCTCGAATGCGACGGACATAATGCGGGTCGGGACGCGGAACGCGGAAGCGGTCAAAAAGATCCTGCAGCGCATGGGCATCAGGGTGATCGCGGAGGACACCGGCGGTAACTATGGTCGGACGGTGCAGATTGATCTTGATACGGGCGTCTATCGGGTCAAGACGATCGATCGCGGCGAAAAAACGATC
>JAFUXN010000027.1 GCA_017477125.1 Selenomonadaceae bacterium | reverse complement strand
TTGACCTCTTTATCGCTGATCACTTTGCCCTCGACCAAGCCCGCTTTGATCGTCAGAATACCCGCGTCCTCGAGCTTGTTCTTCTTCATGAAGCCGCAAAGCACCTTCGCCGGCGCCACGGGGTCTTCTTTCGAGAACGCCAACGCGGTCGTGCCCTCAAGGTGAGTGGTGAGCTCGTCGAGCCCTGCATCTTTCGCCGCCAGTCTCGTCATCGTGTTCTTGACCACGTGATACGTCACGCCCGCCGCACGCAGTTCGCGACGCAGTTCCGTATCGACCGCCACCGTCAAACCTTTGTAGCTCGTGAGCACCGCGCCCTTCGAGGTCGTCAATTGATCCTTGAGCTCGGCGACTATCGCGCGCTTCTTGTCGGTCACCTTCGATTTATATTCCATTGTTTCACCTCCCGATCAAAAAATCCCCCGACCGTCAGACATCGGAGGAGATTTTTTCACAGCAAAATTTCCTTCCAACCTCGGCAGGCACTTTGATCGACATGTCGAACCTGCTGTCTGCGGTCTCGATTATGTTGTCGCCGCCTTACACAGCGACCGGCACGCCCGGTCCCATCGTCGAGCTGAGCGTGATAGCCTTCATGTATTGACCCTTCGCCGCCGCCGGCTTCGCCTTGATCAGCGTGTCGATGAGCGTCTGATAATTTTCCTTCAGCTTGCCGTCATCGAACGACTTCTTGCCGATCGGGCAGTGAATGTTGCCGGCTTTGTCGGTGCGGTACTCGACCTTGCCCGCCTTCTGCTCGTTGATCGCCTTGGTGATGTCGGGCGTAACCGTTCCAAGCTTCGGGTTCGGCATCAAGCCGCGCGGTCCGAGAATCTTACCGAGACGACCCACAACGCCCATCATATCAGGCGTCGCGACCGCCACATCGAAATCGAGCCAGCCGCCCTTGATCTTCTCCGCCAAATCCTCCGCGCCGACGAAATCCGCGCCCGCTGCCGTCGCCTCTTGAGCCTTCTCGCCCTTCGCAAACGCCAACACTCTCTTGGATTTGCCCGTGCCGTTGGGAAGAACCACCGCGCCGCGAACCTGCTGGTCGGCGTACTTCGGATCAACGCCAAGTCTCACGTGGAGCTCGATCGTCTCATCGAATTTCGCTATCGACGTCTTCTTGACCAGCTCAACCGCCTCGTCAACGCTGTAGAGCTTGCCGCGCTCGAGCAGCTTCTCCGCATCTTGATACTTCTTGCTGCGTTTCGCCATTGAAAATCTCCTCTCGTGGTGCTAACGAATTAATCTCCCACTTTCGAGCATCAAACGATCTCGATGCCCATGCTGCGCGCCGTGCCCTCGATCATCGTCGTCGCCGCTTCAATGCTTCCCGCATTGAGATCCTTCATCTTGAGTTCTGCGATCTCCTGCACCTTCGCACGCGGCAGTTTCGCCACCTTCGTCTTGTTCGGCTCGCCCGATGCCTTCTCGATGCCCGCCGCCTTCTTGAGCAGAATCGCTGCCGGAGGCGTCTTGGTTATGAACGAGAACGACCGATCTTCATATACCGAAATCTCGACCGGAATGATCAAGCCCACCTGCTGCGCCGTGCGATCGTTGAACTCCTTGACGAATGCCATGATGTTCACGCCCGCTTGACCCAGCGCCGGACCTACCGGAGGTGCCGGTGTGGCTTTGCCCGCAGGTACCTGCAGCTTGACAACCTTCGTTACCTTCTTCTTTGCCATTGTCTCACCACCTTTCGCAGATCAAATCTTCTCAACCTGACGGAATTCGAGATCGACCGGCGTGTTCTCGACCAGTACCTTCAGCCGCTGCCGCTCCTCATCAATCTCCTTGACCGTCGCCGTGTAATCCACAAACCAGCCCGCGATGATCCGCACTTGGTCGTTCACCTTCAGCCGATTCGATAACGTCTCGCGCAATTCCTCGGGCGCGTTGAGGATTCGTTCCGCCTCCTCCGCCGTCAACGGGATCGGATTCTTTTCGGAACCCACAAAGCCCGTCACGCCCTGCGTGTTGCGCACCACATACCACGAATAATTGTTGACGATCATATCGATCAGAACGTAGCCGGGGAATATCTTGCGCTGAATCACTCGCTTCTTGCCGTTCTTGACCTCGACCTCCGTATGCATCGGCACGACGATCTCAAAGATCACATCGTCGAGCCCCTGCGACGATACCTTCTTCTCTAAATTTGCCTTGACCTTGTTTTCATATCCCGAATACGTGTGTATCACATACCATGCTCGCGAGCCGCTGACTTTCTGTTCCATTGCCTCTTCCTCTATCAGTTGAGAATGATCCGAAACAGTTTGGCGAAGACAGTGTCGCACACCCAGATGAGCGCGCACACAATCACCACTGCCAAGCCTACAACGCCGGTGTACGAGATCAGTTCGTCCTTCGTCGGCCACGACACTTTGTTTAGCTCCGCGCGAACCTCCTCAAGGAATTTCACCGGACCGCTGCCTTCCTTCTTCTCTGACAAGCCGCTCACTCCTGATGCTTATTTCGTTTCTTTGTGCACGGTGTGCTTCCGACAGAATTTGCAGTACTTCTTGAACTCGAGACGATCAGGATGTGTCTTCTTGTTTTTGTTCGTGCGATAGTTGCGGTTCTTGCACTCGGTGCACGACAGCGTGATGTTGATTCGCATAAGCCCGGCCTCCTTCTCTTTTAAAAACAAAAGCCCCTCGAGGGCGATACACACTCCTAAGAGTGGTGGCGGCACAGAGATTTGAACTCCGGACACAACGGGTATGAACCGTTTGCTCTAGCCAACTGAGCTATGCCGCCGATGGTGGAGCTGATGCCCGGGATTGAACCGGGGACCTTATCCTTACCAAGGATACGCTCTGCCGACTGAGCTACATCAGCTTGGTTGCGGAGACAGGACTTGAACCTGTGACCTTCGGGTTATGAGCCCGACGAGCTACCGACTGCTCCACCCCGCGATCCGCGTCGTCAACAAGCAAGCCCGTTGACAGTGTTGAATATTACCATAGCCGTCGCCCACTGTCAAGATATTTTTTCCGATCAGATGTGGAAGTAGTTCATCATTTGCATCGTGATCGACTTGGCATCATCGTCCTTGTGCTCGAGCATGTAATCCAACGCCGACGCATAGAAGAACGACGTCACCGGCACGTATCGATTATATTTCCGAAAGTCGCCCCACATCATCAACTTCCTGTGCAGTTTGGTAAAGTCCTCGCGCGTCGCGCCGTAGTTCGCCACGATCTTTTTCAACCGTCGATCACCCGTCGCATACTCGTAGAGCGCATCGATCAGCTCCGCTTCGTTCCGATCCGACAGAAATTTATCGATGAGCTCAACCGATCGGCTCGATCTCCTCAACGACCGTCGAATCTCCGTCGCAAAAAATATCGTCAGCGCCAACAGCGCCAACATCAAAATCGCGTTCAAGCATTCAACCTCCAAAATCCTGTTGCCTTACATGCGGGGCGGTGATAAAATTTTTCACGTCTCATATATTCAACGGAAAGGATTGTTGCTCATGACCAAGCTCGGAACGTTTTATGGAATTGGGGTCGGACCGGGCGATCCCGAGCTCCTCACCGTCAAGGCGATCAATGCGATCAAACTCGTCGACGTGATCATCGCTCCAAAGACGGAGAAGAAGGAGGGCAGCGTCGCGCTGTCGATCGCTCGGTCTCACATCAAACCGTCCACGCAAATTATATATCAGGTCTTCCCCATGGTCAAAGACTTCTCCGAATCGCCGTCGGTGTTCGACGAGAATAAGGCGGAGATCATTGCGATGCTGCGTCGCGGGCTCAACGTCGCCTTCTTGACGATCGGCGATCCCATGTTCTACAGCACTTATATTTACATCTTCCGATTGCTCGAGGCGGAGGGCGTCAACGTGGTGACGATCCCGGGCGTGCCCGCGTTCCTGGCGATCGCCTCTCAACTCGGTCGACCGCTGGCGTTCGGCAATGAGATCGTTTCGATCATTCCCGCCACCGCTCCGCGCGGATCGATCGAGGCGGCGCTCAACTCCTGCGACGTGGCGGTTCTGATGAAAGTCTATAAGAATTTCGGCGAGATCGTTGACGCGCTCGAGGATAGCGGCAAGATCAAAGGCGCGATCCTTGCAAGCCGTTGCGGGCTCGACGACGAGAAGATCATCGATGACCTTGCCGCTCATCGCAATGAGAAGCTCAATTACCTCTCGACCATCATCACCAAATAAAATATCCCGCCCACCCGCCCCAAAAATTTTTTACGTGATTAAAGGGCATAGCCCTTTGACCCAAAAATTTTTTACGGGATTAAAGGGCAACGCCCTTCGACCCAAAACCGTTGACGGGATTGAAGGTCGGCTCCCTTCGACCCAAAAAATTTTAACGGCATGGACGGGCGGGCGCCCACCACAATTTTTTCTTCCCGCCCTCAACCTCTCAAGTCCGTTTAATGTAGAATAATGTTATTTACAAGCGAGGCGATCACATGAGTTATTACATCAGCCAGGTTCAACAGAATTTCTGGCACGGCAAATTCTCATCGTTCCCCAACGAGTTCGTCCACGCCGTCTCCACATGCTTGAGCGGCGTCAGTCAATCGCCCTTCGACAGCCTCAACCTCGCGCTCCACGTCGGCGATCAATCTCCCGACGTCCTCACCAATCGCAGATACTTCGCCGCCTCCCTCAACCTCGACGCCCGCGACATCGTCACACCCAATCAAGTCCACGGCGATCGCATCGTGCGCGTCGACGACACTCATCGCGGACGCGGCGCCCTCTCTTACGACGATTCGATCAAAGAGACCGACGCGTTGATCACCAATACCCCCAACCTCCCGCTCATGCTCTGTTTCGCCGATTGCGTTCCGATCTTTTTGATCGATCCCGAGCATCGCGCCGTCGGTCTCGCTCACGCAGGTTGGAAGGGCACCGTCAAACGCATCGCCGCCAAAACTCTCAACGCCATGTCGAGCGAGTTCGGTACACAACCCGCCGATTGCTTGATCGGCATCGGACCGTCGATCGGAGCGTGCTGTTATGACGTCGGCGACAACGTCATTGCCGAGTGCCAATCAAATTTCCCGTCGAACGTCGGCGAACTGCTCATCGAGCGCGACGGCAAAACTTTCTTCGACCTTCAACGCGCCAACGAGATCGCGCTCGTCGATGCCGGCGTCCCCGTTGAGAACATCGACACCGCTCACGAGTGCACCTGCTGCAAGTCGAGCTGGTACTTCTCATATCGCGCCGCCCGACGCAAAGGACATCAGGAGACGGGACGCATCGCCGCACTCGTCGCCATCAGAGATTTTTGATCCAAATCCCAATCAGCGAGGTGAATGCACATGGAACAAGCCCCCAACGGCGATAAAAAATTTTCATCAGCCAAGCAGTTTTATCAATCCGTTCAAGCCGAAGTCGGGCTCGACAAGATCAACGAAGCATGCTACGTCACTCTTCACACCGTCTATCTCAACGATGTCAATTACAAGCGTCAAATCTTCGTCACATGGAAATCCAAATTGGGCGTGCGCCTCTCCGACGAGCAAATTCTCTACCTTCAACGTACGTTCCGCTGTTTCGCCGATCGAATGTACATCAACATTCTCAAGAGCGGCGAAGAAATTCGTCGGCGCGATGTACTCTGGCAGGCGCTCATCAGTTTGGAGATGGACATCGCGTTGATCGATTGCCTTGAACAGAAAAAATCCTTCTCGACCGACGAGTTCATTGCCGCGCTCAATCAGAAATACTTCGGCGCCTTCGAACGTCTTGCCAAAGAAGTGCTCGGGCTCAGCGTCCCTTACGTCAAGGACTTCAACAATTTGAGCCGCGCGCTCCGTCCGTACAAGGGCAAGATCAAAGCACTCTACGATCAATTGATGAAAGCCAATGCCGGAGCGATCGACGAGCGCGTTGAACGTTTCAAGCGTGACGCCGTCAAGCCCGTCGCTCAACCCAACGCTCCGATCGAGCTCGTTCAATACGAGGAGAAGATCCGTCGGCTCGAGAACGACGCGGTTGAGTACCAACGTCAGCGCGACGAACAGATCGAATACGCTCAAACGCAATACGATCGCGGCGTCCGTGATCTGTTCAAGTTGCTCAACGATGAGCGCTACAGTCGGATCGTCGATTACTTCTACGCGTTGCAGTTCGACAAGCGGATCGATCCCAACTTGCGCAGTTACCTCGAAAATTTCTTCATGGCGCTCGAGGAATTTGAGATCACTCCCATCGTCGCCGATCTCAAGCTCGTTCCCGTCGAGCACGATCGTCTCAACCAAACCTACAACCTGACATTCGATCGACAACACTACGACCCCGAGCTCGTCGAAGTCAAATATCCCGGCTGGCGCTTCCGCAATGTGATCCTCGAGAAGCCCACGCTCGCCAAGAAAAAATAATCTCTGCCCAAGCTGTTTCACGACAGCTTAAATTTTTATGACGGGAGGCTGTCAAATGTATCTCGGAATCGATTTGGGCACCACCAATTCGGTCGTCGCCCGCTCGTTCGTCGACGTCAACAATCATCTCATCACCGAGGTCATCAAGATCGGTCAGTACGATAAGAATGACAACTGGACCGAGGAGAGCACCAAACTGCCGTCGATGGTCTACTTCACCCCCAATGAAATCATCGTCGGCGAGAAGGCGAAGGATCAGCGCGGGCAGGATCGCGAACACGTCGTCACCAACGCCAAGCGCTTCATCGGCACGCACCACACGTGGACGATCGACGATCAAAATTACGAGGCGACCGACATCAGCGCCATCGTCCTTCAACATTGCAAGCGCGAGCTCGAACATCGCAACCTCAAATACGATTCGGTTGTGATCACCGTGCCCGCGTCCTTCACGCCCGATCAATCAAAGTACACCGTCGCCGCCGCGGTCAAAGCCGGCTTTCGAGAAGATCAGGTCACGATCAAGCACGAGCCGACCGCCGCGCTTCTCTCATACATCGACGAGCAGTCTCGACGGCGCGAGGTCGATCGGGAAGTCGACTTCTCCAAGCGCACGCGCGTGCTGGTGTTCGATCTCGGCGGCGGAACATGCGACACCGCCATCATCGACGTCACCATCGATCGCAATCGCATTCAGTTTGAGGAGCTCGGCATCGGTCGATACAAGGAGCTCGGAGGCATCGACTTCGATGCGCGTCTCGCCGATAAACTTCTCGACGAGTTTTTCAAAGCCAACAACATCTACGAAGGCAAGCTCACTCGCGCGCAGAAAGATGAGATGTATCGCCGATTGCTGCTCGGCGCCGAAACGATCAAAGAACTTCTCACCGCGCGGATCAATTCCAAACGCATGCACGATCCGCTTTGCGATCCGAACGCCGTTGAGGTTCGATACAATATCCCCGACTTCTACGACGGCAACCCGCTCAATCTGTCGATCTCCAAACAGAAATATGACGAGTACACCAAAGACCTCTACATCGACAAGAAGGCGACCTCTCGTCGGCATGAGGACGTCGACCGCGATAAGAATGTCATCAGCATCATTCGCGAGACGCTTGAGGAGTTTCACATCGACAAGGATTCGATCGATTACGTTTTCATGACCGGCGGCATGACCAAATTCCCCACCGTCCAAGAAAAAATTTTTGAGTACGTCGGCAAGCCCCTGCTCAAGCCCGCCGATCCCATGAACGCCGTCGCGGTCGGTGCCGCCGTCTATCAGTATTACAATCCGAATGAGGACGGCACCGTTATGACCGGCTTCGATGAGCCAAAGATCACCATCGACGATCAAATGACGCTCGCCGAGTCGATCATGCTCAACGTCAGCGAGGGACTTCCTCACGTCATCATTCCCAAGGGCACCGTCGTCCCGTACTCCGGCGAGCTCCGCGGCATGTTTCGGACGGCGTCGACGTCGGGCGTCAACCTCAACATCTATGCCGGCATCGATCCCTTCGACTCGTCCATGCGCATTCAACAGACTCTCAAGCAGAAATTCAAATCGCCCGTCAACCTCGATACGCCCTTCGACATTCGTTATTCGATCGACGAGAACAAATCGATCACCATGTCCATCACCATCGACGACGGTTATCACGAGCCTCAGGAGCTCGAGCTTTCCATCTACGGCAATGAGAACATCGCCGAACAGGATTACAACATCAAGCAGGACGATTGAGAGGAGGCTTAACACTTGGCTACCATCAAAGACCTTAGCGAATTGGGGACGCTCGATCTCGATTTGCAACAAAATCTCGAATCTCATAAGCACGCCGACGAATTTGCCGCCGATACTCGGCTGTTCGTTTGGAATTTCAATCCCGACGACGCCAAAAGGTTCGTCGACATCTTCAAACGCTTCAACGCTCGGCTCGATAACAACGTCGCCCGCAATATCCTCGACGGCGAACTTCAACGCCAGTGCAAAATCATGCTCGCCGACATCTGCAATCCGATCGAATGCATGCTCTACACGTCGAAGGTCAGCAACTCCCGCTTCGACGACGCGCTTGTGCTCCTGCTCGCCGAACGCATCAAAGCCGTCTGCGATGAACGATTCGACGAGTCCGCTGAAGTTCTCGAGCACATCTTTCAATTTTGGACGTGGACGCCTCAACTCCGCGCGGCGATAACCGCCGTCGGGCTGATCGGCGACGACGATCAATTGCTCGATCTCATCTACCCCATGAGCGCCAACGCCGAGCTCAAAAAGGACGTCTTTCGCGCCTTCATGTATCACAAGAGCTCCGCCAATCTCGAGCGCGCCATGGACATCGTGATCAACCTGCGCGGCAATGTCGAGATCGACCGCGAGATCGCCAACATCTTCGTCCGCGAGTTCAGCGGCTTCGCTCCCGACGGGATCAACGTGCTCAAAGAATATCTCGACGGCAATCACGTCATCAGCCGACACGGCTTCGCTGTCCTCCACAAGATCGCTCGCAACATCGGGCTCGACGTCGACGGCAATTACTCCGACAATCTCGCCAACCGCTCTTTCGACGACGATGACGCTTATGCCGAATTCGTCAAACTCTGTCGCGAACAGCCCAACGATGAGAATTTCGCCTTCCGCGCACGCTTCTCCCGTCGAGAGATCATCGATGATGTGCTCGAGCCGCTGTTGAGATCGGAGGAGACCGTTCCGATCATCAAACATTACGCGCTGATCTCAACCGTTCATCTCGCTCGACGGCGCGGCAAAGATTTGATCCCGCGCGCAATTCAACTCGTCGCCGAACTGCAGAAGGACGACGCCAATCAATACGCTTGCCTTGTCGCGTCGATGCTCCTCAACGATCGGAAGGCGATCGGCAATTTTGTCTTGACCCTCGCCCAAGTTCCGGCTGATAAATTGCAGGACCTCTATCATCTGCTCAACAATGCGTCGCTCATCAAGGCGGACGATGTTCTGCCCAATATCCGCCGCGCGCTCTACGATCAGATCGTCTACACGTTTCGCAACGGTTATTATGTCGAGATGGAAAATCTTGCATCGAACCTGCAGATACTCAAGTTCAGGAACCTCGCCGAATTTATGTCGAAGGACAGCCTCAACGAGATCAAGCGCCTGCTCAAGGATTACTCTCAAGATACGCGGCTGCTGTCGGACAGGGCGGCGATCGGTTTGATCAACGTCGGCGTCCGCTTCGACCGCAACGACTTCATTCGAGTGCTGTTCATGCTCTACGAGCAACGCATGAATGTATCGATCAAGGGCTACGCGCGCAAGATGCTCCTCCAAACAGAGACGCTCGATCCCAAAGCGCGCGCTCGTATCAAGTGAGCGCCATGAGTGATACCGTCAAAAATCCGATCGACGAGCTCCGCGCGGATTATGCGGGGCTCATCGATTTCCTTCTGCTCGATCGAACGACCGATCGCAACATCATTTGGGCGACCGCCGAGCAATCTCAAATCCCCATCGATAAGAAATCCCTCTACATGATCGAGCCGCGTTTCATCAAGAGCAAGGAGCGCCGCTTTCGACGTACCAAGGCGCGCGCCGAAGTCTTCACTCCTCCCGACGTCTGTCGACTGCAAAACGATCTGATCGTCGAGCCATGGATCGAGCGCCCCGATGATTTCATCGATGCCACGTTTTTGGAGATCGCATGCGGCGAAGCGCCCTACCTTGTCAGTCGATATAATGTCGTCGACGGCTCGACAATTGCGATCGACGATCGGATCGGACTGCTCGATCGCAAACTCAGGATCATCAATCAGAGCGTCGACGATCCGATGAAATGGTTTAGCGATGCTCGACGCGCCTATCAATCGATCTACGGCTACGAGTTTCAGGGCGATAACCTTCTCATCGCCCGCGCCAATCTGCTGTTGACCGCCCGCGACTACTTCAACGCAAAGTTCGAAACCGATCCGCCGTTCGACATCATGAAGACCTTCGCCGAGATCATCAGTTGGAACCTCTGGCAGTTCGACGGCATCAATGAAACTCTGCCCTTCGACGACAATGCAATCGGGCTGTTCAATGATTGCCGCATCGTCGACTGGCAACATTCGATGATAATAAAATTCCCTTCAATGGAGCCCGTGAAGCAATATGATGAACCATGAATTTGCCAATCCGTTCAGTTACAAAGTCATTTACATTTTTGCGGTCGACGATCGCGCGCACGAAGGCTTATTGAAGATCGGCGAGACAACGTTGAAATGCGTCGGCGCTCCCCAACAATCCGATCTCGACCGCGCCGCTTACGAGCGCATCAAAGATTACACCAACACCGTCGCCGTCGATTACGATCTCCTCTACACTCGTCTTGCCGTCGCCGACGATCATTCGACCTTCAGAGATCACGACGTTCATAACGTCCTCAAGCGTTCGGGCTACGCTCCCCACGCCTTCAAAAAACATTCCGCCCGCGAATGGTTTGCGATCAATCTCGAAACCGCCGTCGCCGCCATCAACGCCGTCGTTCACGGTCGACGAAATTTGACGGGCATCACCATCGATCAGCCGATCGATCCGATCATCTTCCGTCCCGAACAGCTCAACGCGATCAAAATGGCGGTCAAGTACTTCGACAAGCGCAAGCCCGAGAACATTCTTTGGAACGCCAAGATGCGTTTCGGCAAGACGCTCTGCGCGCTCGAGGTCGTCAAGCGTTGCGCCTTCGTTCGAACGATCATCGTCACTCATCAGCCCGTCGTCAATGCCGGCTGGTTCGACGACTTCAAAAAAATTTTCGCCGGCACCGATTACCGTTTCGGCTCGAAAACCCGCGGCGAGACCATCAACGAGCTGATCGATTGCGGCGCGCCCTTCATTTGGTTCGCTTCGATGCAAGACCTTCGCGGCTCCGAGCTCGTCGGCGGCAATTTTAGTAAGCACTCCGATCTGTTCAACGTCGATTGGCAACTGCTCATCGTCGACGAGGCTCACGAGGGCACTCAAACCGAACGCGGCGAGAAAGTCTTTGATGCTCTCGTCAAGCCTGCCACTCATCAGCTCAATCTGTCGGGCACGCCCTTCAATCTCACCGACGACTTTGACTCCGCGCGGACCTTCAATTGGACTTACGTCGACGAGCAGCGCGCCAAGAAAAATTTTTCGCTCGAGCACCCCACCGATCACAATCCCTATGCCGACCTCCCGCGCCTCAACATCAGGACTTACGATCTCAACCGTTTGCTCGGCGGCTCGTTCATCGACATCGAGGATCGCGCCTTCAACTTCGCAGAGTTCTTTCGCGTCGACCATGGGCAGTTCGTTCATCTCGATGCCGTTTCAAAGTTCATTGACATGCTTGGGCAAGCCGACGGTTATCCCTTCTCGACCAAAACCTATCGCGACATGTTCAGGCATACGTTGTGGCTCGTCCCGGGCGTCGACGAGGCGAAGGCGCTTTGCGATCTACTCAACCGCCATTGGGTCTTTGAGAATTTCAAGATCATCAACGTCGCCGGCGACGAGGGTTCGAACAACGCGCTCGACAACGTCAAGAACGCCATCAAAGCCAACGCCCGCACCATCACCGTCTCGTGTCGTCGGCTCACGACGGGCGTCACCGTCCCCGAGTGGACCGCCGTCTTCATGCTTGCCGGCAACGCCAACACTTCTGCCATCAGCTACATGCAGACGATCTTTCGAGTGCAGTCGCCCTGCTCGAGCGGCGGGCTCGTCAAGACCGATTGCTTTGTGTTCGATTTCGCTCCCGACAGGACGCTGAAGGTTTTCGCCGACGCCGTTGCTCTCAACAATCCCTCCGCCGTCGATCACAAACAACTGCTCGGCGAGTTCCTCAACTTCGCTCCTGTGATAGCCTTCGACGGCTCGCGCATGGTCGAATACGATGTCGATCACTTCTTCCGTCAGCTCAAACGCGCGCAAGTCGAGCACGTCTTTCGCAAGGGCTTCGACTCTCCGTTGCTGTTCAAGCCCTTCCTGCTCGCCGACGTTGATCACGCCGCCTTCAACCGTCTGTCGAAAATCTTCAGCCCCAAAAAAGATTCGAGCTCGAAAGATATTCCCGTCAACGCTCAAGGCTTCGATGATGTCAAAAAAACTTCTTCGACCAAAAAAAATTCGTCGGCATCGGACGAGAAGAAGGAACGCGTCAGGCTCATCGGGTTGTTGAGGGCGGTTGCGATCCGATTGCCGTTGATGATCTACGGCGCCGACCTTGATGACGATGCCGCCATTTCCATTGACGGGCTCATTTCGATGATCGACGATCGCTCGTGGACGGAGTTCATGCCCAAGGGCTTGACCAAAGAGTTATTCGCCCGGTTCATTTCCTACTTCGACGAGGACATCTTTGCGGCGGCGGCTCGACGCATTCGCGATTGTGTTCGTCGTGCCGATCTGCTTGCGCCCGTCGACCGCGTTGAGGAGATCGCCAAGCTCTTTTCGACGTTCAAGAACCCCGACAAGGAGACGGTGCTCACGCCGTGGCGCGTGGTCAAGCAACACATCGACTTGACCTTGAACGCCGACGGTGCCGATTTCGATTTCAAGTTGTCGCGGACGGTTTTGGAGATCAATTCCAAGACGGGGCTTTATCCGTTGTATGCGGCATATCTGTTTTTGATGCGGCGCTTTGCGACGGTCGACGCCGACACTCAAGCGGAGATGTGGGATTTGATTATTGAGCGCAACATTTATGCGTTATGTCGGACGCCCATGGCGGAGGCGATCACTCGTCGCACGTTGATGGGCTTCGGTGATGTTGAGCGCGCCAACGTGGCATGCGTTGAGGACATAGTTGAGAGGTTGCGCGCGACCGACGGCGCCGACGACTTTGCGCTTGAGATTTGCAGCAGAAGTTTTTGGAGGGAAGGCATGGGCACATTTAAATTTGATGCGGTGGTGGGTAATCCGCCCTACCAAGAGAACGCGGTCGGCGGCACCGATAAGCCCGTCTATCATCATTTCATCGAGGCGGCTCAAAAATTATCTGATCGGGCGACGCTGATTCACCCCGCGCGATTTCTGTTCAATGCGGGAGCTACTCCTTCCGATTGGAACAAAAAATTTTTGGCTGATCCGCATTGGAAGGTCGTCAAGTACGAAGCCAACGCAAAAAATTTTTTCCCCGACAGCGAGATCAAAGGCGGCATAGCGATCACATACTACGATGCCAACAAAACGTTTGAGACGACGGATATCTTCATTCCGTTTGACGAGCTCCGATCGATCCATCAAAAGGTCGTGGTCGACAACCCAAACTTTCAACCGTTGAGCTCAATCATTTACTCGGCGACGATTCATCGGCTGACGAAAAAATTTCATGAGGAAAATCCTTGGGCGATCGATCGACTGACCAAAGGACACGAGACCTATGTGTCGACGAACATTTTTGATCGGTTGCCCGAGATTTTTACATTAAAAAAGCCCGACGACGATCGGGAGTACATAGAGGTTTATGGGTTGTCTCGAACCAAGAGAGTTTATCGCTACGTCCGTCGAGATTACATCGCAGAGCATGAGACGATCGACAAGTACAAGGTGTTCGTGCCGAACGCTAACAGTGCGGGGGCAATTGGAGAGACGCTAAGCTCGCCGCTTGTCGGCTCGCCGCTTGTCGGCTCGCCGCTTGTCATAACGACCCAAACATTCATAACGCTCGGGTCGTTCGACAGTATATCAGAAGCGAACGCCGCATACAAGTACGTTTTGACGAAATTTTGTCGAGTGATGCTCGGCATCTTGAAAGTGACGCAACACAATCCGCCGGAGACGTGGTCGAAGGTGCCGTTGCAGGACTTCACAGCGGGTTCGGACATCGATTGGTCGTTGTCGGTGCCTGCGATCGATCGGCAGTTGTATGAGAAGTACGGTTTGAGCGCCGACGAGATCGCCTTCATCGAATCGAAGGTGCGCGCGATGGATTGATTGACGCGGGTGATATACTTTGCGCGGGAGGAGGTGATAACGATGTCGGACGAGAAGCAGCAGACCGAGGAGATCGACATGACGGGTTGGTCGGAAGAGGAGATCGAGCGCGGCGAGACGTTTATCGAGGGATTCATACGAGCCTGCCGAGAGGTGCGTGCCATGCGCGATGGGCTGATCCCTGAACCCACTATCAGCATTGAAGAAATGCTCGATCAGATTGAGCGTGAGGCTCAAGAAGAAGAACGGCTCGAGCGCGATTTTGATTGACGCCGATGATATAATTTGAGTGTGAGGAGGTGATAGAGATGGCAGAGGAAAAGCAGGTTGCCGAGAGAGACATGACGGGTTGGTCGGAAGAAGAGATCGAACGCGGCTCAACATTTATCGATCGATTCATGGCGGCGTGCCGAGATGTCAAGGCAATGCGCGACGGTTTGAAACCCAAACCCACTATCAGCATTGAAGAAATGCTGGCACAGATTGAGCGTGAGGCTCAAGAAGAAGAACGGCTCGAGCGTGAAGCCGAACTTGCCAAACAAGCCAAAAGAGCAGCGAGGGCTTAAAAACATGGAAATTACTTGGTCAAAGTATTTCACTGCGGATGTTGATTACTATCGCAAAAAGAAAAAATACACCAAGATCAACAAAGACATTTTATCGGTTGTGGCAGAGCTTAAAGTGGGCAATTTGATCGGCGACAAACTTGAGAATTTGCATCTGGACGAGGGGACGGCGGCGTATAAAGTTCGCGTCGCCAACTCCTCCGCCAACGTCGGTAAGTCCAACGGCTTTCGGATCATCTACTATCTTGCGTTGAAAGACGAGATTTATCTTCTGACGATCTACTCGAAGAAGGACGATGATCGCATTCCAACCGACGCCACCATCATGATGATGATCAAGAATATCATCGACGGATAAAAAAATTAGAGGGCACGCCGCCCTCATTTTGTTTGCATGCGATTGCGTTGATCCCTCGATCCGATCCAGGAGTGAACGACCGAGTTCATAAGCGTCGGCGCGAACCGCCCGAACGTGTAAGGGAGCGATGCCGCCTCGCTGATTGGGTCGACGTCCGAGCGATTCAACCGACCTGTTTCAATCAATTATATGTTCGACACTCAAAATAATTACAGTTCATTTAGCCGCGCGCTCGTCGAGAGGCTTGATCCTTCGATCGATGGTCGAGAGCCCGCGATAGACGGTGCCGATATCGATCGCCTCGCCGCGACTTGCCACGTACCTTTCGAGCTTACGCTTGACCCTCTGCAACGCGTTGTCGATCGATTTGACATGCCGATTGAGCCCCGCCGCGATCTCCTGATACGATTTGCCGTCGAGATAAGCCATCAGCACCTGCCACTCGAGATCGCTGAGTATCTCCTCCATCTTCTTCTCGATGGTCAAGAACTCCTCGCGACTGATGACGAGCTCCTCGGGATCGGCAACCTTCACTCCGCTTATGACGTCGAGCAACGTGCGATCGGAATCCTCATCGTAGATCGGTTTGTTGAGAGAGATGTATGAGTTTAGCGGAATGTGCTTCTGCCTGGTGGCAGTCTTGATGGCGGTGATGATCTGGCGCGTGACGCACAGCTCGGCGAAAGCGTGGAACGACGACAGCTTATCGCTCTTGAAATCTCTGACCGCCTTATAGAAACCGATCATGCCCTCCTGAATGATATCCTCGCGGTCGGCACCGATCAAAAAATACGAGCGCGCCTTGGCTCGAACGAAACTTCGATAACGATTGATGAGGTAATCGAGCGCGGCGGAATTGGATTTGTCCTTTATTTCGACGATGAGCTCCTCATCGGTTAGAGACTCGAACCTTTCAAATTCGCTGTTGATGTCCATTGAATTACTGCCGCCTCCAATGTGAAACACCTGCCCATAAATAGTTGAACAGATTATACGTCAACGGCAAATTTAAGTCAATTCATTTTCGGTGATGAAATTTCCTGCCGAGGGAGCAATTTTTTTATTGCCTTCAACCGCCGCCCCGCACTTTTTACTTCTGCCGACGGAGCCGATCAAGTTTGTCGAAGACAGACTGATCGATTCGATCTCCGACCTCCGCGCGGACGAGCGGCAGAGTGACATTGCCGAGGTATTCTTGTCTCAACTGTTTCTTGGCGCGTTTGACGGCTCGACAAAATTCTCTTGATGGGTGACGGTAGGCGCCGGCGCCGAGGATCACCGTTTCGATGACGGCGTCTGAACTTACGACATGGACTTCGCGCTTGCGACGGATCAGTTCATAAGTGAGGCGCTCGATGACTTTGTCGGCGGACTCGCCCGAGGCGGTATAGATCACTCTGAAGTGTTCGTTGTGCTCTTCGATCTTCTCCTCGTCGTCGGTGAAAGCGGCGTCGAACACGAGCGTGATATCAAACTTCTCATAGCCGCCGTATTCGATGAGCCAGTTGGTCAATCGGTCGCGAGCAATGTAGAGTTCCTCGCCGCGCAGTTCCTCCCACGCGTGCATGAGGTTGTAGCCGTCGACGAGGTAATGCGGAGGTTGCTTGCTCATTGAGCGATACGTTGACGCAGGACTTCATACATGAGGACGGCGCCGGCGGCGGAGGCGTTGAGGGAATTAATCTTGCCGACCATTGGGATTGAGATCAGATGATCGCAAAGCTCCTTGGTGAGACGGCGGAGCCCTTTGCCTTCGCTGCCGATGACGAGCACGATGGGATCGCTGAGATCGATCGGATTGAAGATCGATTGACCGTCGATGTCGCCGCCGATGATGATGAAACCGTCGTCCTTCAATTGGCGAATGGTATGAGCGACGTTACCGATCTGAGCGACCTTGACATACTCGACGGCGCCGGCGGAAGTTTTAGCGACGGTGGCGTTGAGCGAGACGGAGCGATGTTTTGGAATGAGCACGCCGTTGACGCCGACGGCCTCGGCGGTACGCAGGAGGGCGCCGAAGTTATGAGGGTCTTGAATCTCGTCGAGGAGCAGGAGGAAAGGATTATCGACGCCGTTGATGATGTCGTCGAGCGTGGAGTAATCGACGGGAGCGGCGAGAGCGATGACGCCCTGATGATTTTGGTATTCGGCGATGCGATCGAGCTTATGACGCGAAACGAACTCGACGTTGATCTTGTTGTCGATGGCGAGAGCGGTAATTTTTTTGATGGAGCCGTCGTTGGTACCGTCGGCGATGAGAATTTTATTGATGGAGTGATGAGCCTTGAGCAGTTCGATGACGGGGTTGCGACCGAAGATGATATTGTCGTCGCTCAAACTAATTCACCTCGATTGATCAGAGTTGGCGGAGTCTGTTGGCGAGTTCTTGAAAGGTTGAGTAGATGTAATCGGCGGCGGGCTTGGCGAACAATTTTTCCTGACGCATGAACTTATCGTAATAGGCGTCGTCGGATTTGAGGCGTTTAACTTCCTTGACGAGCTCTTGATTGTCGGAATTGGGATCGAAGAAAAGTACGGCGCTCGGATTGATGATGCCCGGCTCGGGACGATTGTCCGAACCGTAGTAGATGGGGATCGAGCCGGCGCGGAAAGCGTCAAAGATCTTCTCGGTGACGTAGCCGAATCGATTGACGTTTTCGGGGCAGATGTTGAATTTGAACTCGCGCACGTATTTGTGCTTGTCGTTATTGTAGACGGTCTGAAGCTCGTCGGTGTTGCGGTTCCATTTTCCTGCGCACTTGATGTCGAGCACGCCCTTGAGGAGATTATAGATGGGCGTTCGAGTGTTCCACATGTCGTGGCTGTTGATGAGCACGCATTCATATTTTTTGGTATTGCGAGCGGCATTGATCTCGGCAATCGTATTTTCAATCGCAGTCATGTCGATCACAGGCTCAAACTCGGTGAGCATCCAAAAGGGCAGGCGAAGGTAATTGGGATTTTTGAAGAACTCGAAACCGAGCGACAGGTCGACGCAATCAAGGCAGTAGTCCGCGTAAGCCCTGAAATTCGGACGAACCATGACCTCCTCATAGTTGAGAAATATCTTGCGCTTAAGCTTGGACTGACTGACGATTTTGCGCTCGCCGTGGACGGAAAAAACATTGAAAATCTCATTCCCGGGTACATACTTGTTTATGAATCGGGTGAGCCAATTTGTATTAGCCTCGCGCACCATTACGACGCAATTGTAGAAATGAACTCTGCCGTCGGCAGGCACGAGATCATCGTAATCCACGCGAGTGTTATTATAGAATGGCGGCTGACGCTTAGTGCTGTTTCCATTTAGAATCATATCCCACATATCGAAGCAAATTCTGCTACCTGCAATGACTTCATTGACTGCAATCTCGAAAGGTCGTCCGGCGACGTCGTAAGGGTGAATGAAGAATGCGGAGTCGAGATCGGATTTGAACGGTACGAAGCACACCTTCTTGGCATAAGGCAATCGATCGAACTCCTCGAGCACAGCGCGATCCTCGGTGTACATCAAGACCAACAGATTGAACCAATTGGTGGTCGAACGAACGGCGCTGTCGAGATGCCGCCACGGATCGCGAAGGAAGTTGACGAAATCTCTGTCGGACGCGGTGATGTTGACTACCGGCGAATTCAATCCGAACAGGTTGGCAAGAATCGCTCCGAGATTGCCCATCGATACGATCGACAGTTGAGAACGCTGAAGTTTTTTGTAGCGCTCGAACGTAAAGTCGGGAATGAACAGCATTCTGTCGAGGACAACCTTCGAACGCTCGAGTCTCAATCGCTGCGCCTCTCTCATAATATCTTGCATGGGGACGTTGACGCCGCCGACGAGCACGATATCATACTCGACTGATGCGATTTTATTTTTATCGAGTAGCGGAATCAATTGACCGTTGATTGTTATCTTGTTGCCCTCACCCCCCCCCCCATCTGCTCGGGCATGATCACTCCGACGAACTTGGGCTCGCCATGTGTTTGAGCAATGACGTTGATTGCGTAATTGAACAACGGTAATTGAGGCGATTGGAACCACAAGATTACTTTCATTGATTAACCCCCTAAGGATTGACGTTGATGGGAGTGCGCAGCCCGTAGAAGAGCATGTCCCAAAGGTCATAGCAAAAAATTTTATTGGACGCGAGATCGTTGACCGCCTCGAAGAAACTGCGGCCGCGGACGAGCTCGGGCGGAATGTGGAACGCGCAATCGACATCGGTTTCGAACGGGACGAAGCAAATTTTTTTTGAGAAGGGCAATCGATCGAACTGCTTGAGCACGAGCGCGTTCTCGGTGTACATCATGACGAGCAGGTTGTACCAGTTGATGCGAAGCCGTCGATCTTCCCATTTCCTCCGCGCGGATTCGGCATCGTCGTAATGGATCATGTGGAGTTTGGAGCGACCGAGTGCCATGATGGGGTAATCGCGTTGCGAAGTATCGTCGACTTTCGAGGAGTAGAAGCGCAGTTCCGAGTCCAAAGCGGATTTTGGATCGTCAAGCAGTCGAAGGAAATCCCGATCGGCGACGTAGATGTTGATGGTGGGCGAGAGGAATTGCAATCCGAACGAGTGATAGATCAGTCCGCCCCAACAGTTTTGAGACAGGATAGAGAGTTTGGATCGACGGAGCTTTCGATAGCGTTCCATGGAGAAGCCCGGGATGCAAACGGTTCTGTCGAGCACGATCTTATCGACGTCGAGGTTGAGGGCAAACGACTCGTCGAGGACGGGCTTAAGGGAAGTGTCCTGCCCGCTGACGATGATGATGTCGTAATCGAGAGTTTTGAGATCGTTCTTATCGATGACGACGCCGAGGGATTTATTTTTCATGTTGGCGGCGGGCGGGACGTTGGTGAGCCCGAGGACGCTGATAGAGCCGTAGCGTCGGTTGAGGACGCCGAGGGCGAAGCTGAGGACTTGAAAATGAGGCGACTGGAACCAGATTACAACTTTCATAGCAGACCGCCTTTCGATGAAGATTTATATGGACAGCAGGCATCACAGGATCGCTTTCATGGATTGTCCTCCTCGAGAGAAATTTTTTGATCGATGAGATCAAAGGCGGCACCCGCGATCTCATTGAACCGATCAAATTGTCGAGTGAGGAACAGCGTGCCGAGCAGCGCCTCAAATCCCGTGCTCGTGTGGTAGTCCGACGCCGACGCATTTTTCGACAGGCGGCTCTTGGCATTACGCCCGCGACGGAATATGTCCCGCTCCTCATCAGACAGTTGAGGCTCGAGCGCCCGATACGCATGCGCCTGGTTGACCGCCGAAACGATCCGAGCACTGCGCTCATGCAGATCATGCACCCGATGCAATTGATCAAGCAACTTCACTCGAACGAAAAGGTGAAAGCAGGCGTCGCCGACATGCGCCAGCATCAACGGCGGCACCTCCTTCACATCAATGCCGTCGAGCTCAAAAATATTTTCCATCGCTCAACTGCGTTTCCAACGTACGCCTTGCGGAGTATCCTCGAGAATGATGCCCGCGACCTTGAGCTTGTCTCGAATGTCGTCGGCAACCGCCCAATTCTTAGCCTCGCGCGCCGCTTGACGGTTGGCAATGATGATCTCCATCAGATCATCTATCAACTTGAACTCCGCCACGTCGCTCACCGCCCGAACCGCCTTCTCGAATATCCCGATGATGCCCGCCATCTCCATATAAATGTCGCGCACCCGATAAATGATCTTCGCATCGATGTCGTTGATCGGAGCGGGATTGTTGATCGCGTCGTGGTAGTAAATGTTGATCTCCTTCGACAGCTCAAACATGTGACTGATCGCCAGCGCCGTGTTGAAATCGTCGTCAAGCGCATCATAGAACGCCGTCAACAACCGCTCCGCAATCTCGACCAAGCCGCCCGCCTTCGACACCGTGATCGCCGCCGCCGCTCGATCGCCGTGGCTGACGTCCGACGCGTCGCATTTCTTGATCAGATCGAACAGATAATCCTTCGACGTCTCCAATCGACTGTACGCCGAATGCGCCTCCTTGATCCGCTCCTCGCTGAAGTCGAGCGGACTGCGGTAATGCGTTTGGATCAGGAAGAAGCGGACAATCTCGCCCGGGTACTTGTCGAGTATGTCTTTGACCGTGAAGAAGTTGCCCGCCGACTTCGACATCTTCTCGTTGTCGATGGTGATGAATCCGTTGTGCAACCAGTATTGAGCAAACGAATGTTCGTCGCCGATTGCGCATTGCGATTGAGCGATCTCATTCTCGTGGTGCGGGAAGATCAGATCGGAGCCGCCGCCGTGGAAGTCAAACTTCTTGCCGAGGAATTTCAGCGACATCGCCGAGCACTCGATGTGCCAGCCCGGTCGACCGTTGCCCCACGGACTCGGCCAAGCGGGTTCCCCGGGCTTCGCCGCCTTCCACAACGCAAAATCCATCGGGTGTTTCTTTCGACCGTCGATCTCAACGCGCGCGCCCGCCTCATTGTCATCGAGATGCCGACCGCTGAGCTTGCCGTAGTGTTCATCTTTCTCAACGCTGAAGTAGACATCGCCATTGAACACCTCATACGCAAAGCCCTTGTCGATGAGCGTCTGGATCATCTCAATGATGTCGGTCATCGTCTCTGACACGCGCGGATAAGCGTCGGCGCGCTTGATGTTGAGCGCGTCCATCGAACGAAAATACGATTCGATATATCGATCGGCAATCTCGCGCCAGGTGACGTGCTCGTGCTTGGCGGCGGCGATGATCTTGTCGTCGACGTCGGTGAAGTTCTGAATGTATTTGACGGCGTAGCCCTTGTTGGCGAACACCCGACGGATCACGTCCCAAGTGACGAACGGGCGCGCATTGCCGATGTGCGGCTCATTGTACGGCGTGACGCCGCAGCAGTAGATGCTCACCTTGCCCTGCTCGAGCGGATGAAAATCCTCCTTCTGTCTGGTCATCGTGTTGTAAACTCTCAACATGCATTTTACCTCCGGAAATTTTTTAATCCCGCCCACCCACCCCATTAAGGTTTCACCTTCAACCGTTGATCGGTTCCGAAGGAACAAAGGGCGGG
>JAFUXN010000026.1 GCA_017477125.1 Selenomonadaceae bacterium | reverse complement strand
GGCGCCCCGTTTTTCGTTCCGTTCTCCCGTCTCTTAACGCCCTAAAAAATATTTATGTTTGTATCCGTGCCAAGAGGATGGGGGCGAGCCTCCGGCTTCGGAAGGCGGGCGCCCCGCTTTTCATCCCGTTCTCCCGTCTCTCAACGCCCTAAAAATATTTATGATTGTATCCATGCTGAGAGGAGGGGCGAGCCGCCGGCTTCGAAGGCGGGCGCCCCGTTTTTTGTTCCGCTCTCCCGTCCCTCAACGCCCTAAAAAATATTTATGTTTGTATCCGTGCCAAGAGGATAGGGGCGAGCCGCCGGCGTCGTAGGCGGGCGCCCCGTTCTTTGTTCCGTTCTCCCGTCCCTTAACGCCCGAGGAAATTTTGCAGTGCTCCGATCAGATTGGCGTCGTTCCTGAACCGGCACTCTACGACCTCCGCGCGGCTCAAGTCGAGCGGGCATTCATCGTAGAGCTCGTTGAGATTTTTGTTGATCGCTTGGACTAACGACGGTTGAGCACTGATCCCGCCTCCGATCGCAAACCGTTGAGGGTCAAACAAACTCTGCAGATTGAAAATCTGAACGGCGAGCCTTCGCGCGAATCGATCAAGGCACTCGACGGCGATCGGATCATTTTTATTGACGGCATCGAACACCATCACCCCATCGACCTGATCAGACGGAAGTTCTTTGCGTTGAGCGAAATCCTCACAGAGACTCGGGACGCCGCATCGTCCGCCGAGTAATTTCTCCCATTGAGCATGCCCGTCGATGTCGGGAATGGTGATAGAGATTTCGCCGGCGGAGAAATGCGAACCGCGATGCAGTTTATGATCTTTGATGAAAGCGCCGCCGATTGCCGTTCCGAGGATCAGAACGAATCCGTCATTGACGTCGGCGAGCGCACCGATCGATGCTTCGGCGAGCGCGGCGCACTTTGCATCGTTTTCGACGGTGATCTTCAACGGAATGAGCTCATGAAGGGCGTCGACGATGCGGAAGCCGCTGTTGTACTCAAGCGCGCCGCTGGTGATGCAGACGCCG
Organism: Selenomonadaceae bacterium; assembly: GCA_017477125.1. Taxonomy (GTDB): domain Bacteria; phylum Bacillota; class Negativicutes; order Selenomonadales; family Selenomonadaceae; genus Quinella. The sequence goes on along the minus strand of JAFUXN010000026.1, from coordinate 17,804 downwards.
TTATTTGAATCGATGATGCCCGGGAGCGACATGGCGATGCCCCGAGCGTTGGGGTAACCCTTATGGATTTCGACGATGGCGTTGATGAAATCGGCGCGATCGGTCATGGGCGTGGGCACCTTGCCGCGCTCGATGATATTGGCGTTCTCGTCCATGAGCGCGTGCTTGATAAAGGTGCCGCCGACGTCTATGGCAGTGATCAACATTGCTTAAACTCCTCTCGATAACAAAAAATCCGACCGCGCGGAACGCAGCCGGATTGAGCGATTGAAACTGTATGTAATCGAATGTCGATAGACTGATCTTATTTGATGCCGGCGCCGTCGAGAGCAGAGCGGACGGACTTGGCAGCGGCATGCATCTTCTCGAGCTCCTCGTCGGTGAGGGCGACTTCGAAGACGCGCATAATGCCGTCGGCGCAGATCATGCGGGGCATGGAGAGCGCAACGTCTTTAATGCCATACTCGCCGTTCATGACAGCCGATGCGGGCAGAATGGTGTGCTCATCATAGAGAACGCTCTTGACGAAGCGGCAAGCAGCCATCGCGACACCGGTGTTGGTGAAGCCCTTCTTGTTGATGACGTCGTAAGCGACGTTGATGAGCTCTTGCTCGACGGCCTTCTTGTCAAGCGGAGTGGTGTGATGGAAGTACTCATCGAGTTTCTCGAGCGGGAAGCCTGCGCAGCCGGTGGTCGACCAAGCAACGAAAGCAGCATTGCCGTGCTCGCCGAGGACGTAGCCGTTGATGTTCTTCGGGTCGACTTCGTACTTGTTGGCGAGGATGCGACGGAAGCGATAGGTCTCGAGCATGGTGCCGGTGCCGAGGATTTTCTCGCGCGGATAATCGAACTGAGTGCTGATGACATAGGTCGCGACATCGAGCGGGTTGGTGATGAGAATGATGACGGCGTCCTTGGTGCGCTCCTGAACCTGACCGAAGACGGAGTTCATGATCTTGGCGTTGGTGCCGGCGAGTTTAAGTCTGTCGGGAGTCTCGCCCGGGCGGATCGACGGACCTGCGCAGATGATGACGATGTTGGCGCCTTTGCAGTCGTCATAATCGCCCTGATGGATTTTGATGTTGGTGGAGTAGATACACGCGGTTGCGTGGCTGGAATCGGTTGCCTCGCCCCAAGCCTTGTCGGTGTTGAGGTCGATGAGGACGATTTCGGACGCGAGCTGGAAGTCAGCGATCTTGTTGACGACAGCGGAGCCGACGTTGGAAGTGCCGATGACGACGATCTTTCTGCGATTGTTCATTACTGTTCCTCCTGACAAACGAAATTCAAAGTGGACAACCTAATGATTGAAGTCTATACCTTTTGGGCGGCGGCGTCAAGAGATTTCAGAAAATATTTTTGTTCGGGGCTTGAGCGAAGCGATCGATCATTCGATGACGGGCGCGAAAAATTTTGCTTGACTTATGGGATCGATTGTATTAGAATACGCGGCGTTGGGGACGTAGCTCAGCTGGGAGAGCATCAGGTTCGCAATCTGAGGGTCGAGGGTTCGAATCCCTTCGTCTCCACCAACTCTCAATAAGAAATTTTTTTTTGCCATAAAAACAAGAGCCGCCCTTTTTGGAGCGGCTCCATTTTTTTGTATATGGCTATAAGGGGGGAATCGCAGTTGCTTTACATTACCGTCGAGCTCATTTCAGTTCGGGCCAGTAACCTTTGTTCGCCTCGATCAGATCGTCGAGAATGAGCTTGGCAACGCGCGCGCTCGGTACCGTCTTCGACAGCGTCAATGCCTGCCAGAGTTTGATGTACGAGTGCTCGATCCACGCGTCGACCGCCAACTTCTCAACCGATACCTGCTGCTCCATCAAGCCCTTCTGGAATTGAGGAATCTCGCCGACGACCAGCGGCTCCGGACCTTGATTGCCCACGATGCACGGAATCTCGACCATCGCCGTCGGATCGAAATTGCTGATCGCTCCCTTGTTCTCGACGATCAAGAGCATGTTTGCCTTGGTGTTGAAGGCGATCGCCGTCGCCAGATCGACGATGAACGACGCATGCGCATCAACCTCAATGTTCGTGTCCTTGGCGGTACCGACCTCTTTGATCCTGCGGCACTCGCTGAAAACTTTCGTCTCGCGCCCTTCCATGACCTCGTTGGCTCGAGTGTGATTGGGATCGGAGTGCTTGACGATCTCATCTTGGCAGAGGTAATACTTCAGATAAGTGTTCGGCAGCGTGTTCGGATCGATCGGCGCAAACTCTTTGACCATCTCAAACGTCACTATCCAACTCGGATCGATGTGTTGAACGCCCGCGTCGCCGTTGATGTATCTCAAATTGTAGCCGTGCTTGTAGACGTACTCCTTGATCTTGGGCATGAGATCATTGCCCTGCTTGTCCTTGATGCTCGTCCACCAACCGAAGTGATTCAATCCGAAATACTTGAACTCGAGCTCGTGCAGAGATTTAAATCCCGCGATCTGAGCCATCTTCTCCTCGATGTCGACGGGCATATCGCAGATGTTGATGATCTTCGACGTCGGACACAAGCGACGGGTAGCCTCCGCCACGATCGCCGCGGGGTTCGAGTAGTTCAGCATCCAAGCGTCGGGTGAATACTTTTCCATGTACTTGACGATCTCGACGATGCCGCCGATCGAGCGCATGCCGTATGCAATGCCGCCGGGACCGCAAGTCTCTTGACCAACCACGCCGTACTTGAGCGGAATCTTCTCGTCCTTCTCGCGCATCGCATACTTGCCCACTCGAATGTGCGCCATCACGAAGTCAACGTCGGTGAACGCCGTCTCGGGATCGGTCGTCGCAACGAACTCGATCTCGGGCGCGCGCTCCTTGAGCACGATCGCCATCGCGTCGGCAATCACCTGCTGTCGATCGGGATCGTTGTCGTAGAGTTTGAGCTTGCGGAGCGGGAATCTGTCTTGGTGAGAGAGCAGCATCATCACGATCCCGGGCGTGAAGGTCGAGCCGCCTCCCGCGACCACTACCGAAAATTTTTTGTCGGACATATCAATGCCTCCTTATGATTGTATGCATCAGAAGCTGATGACGGTGTCTTTCGAGCACTCGACCAGCTTGCCGATGTCCTTCTTCATCTGCGGGAAGTCGTTCGAATTGGTTATCGCCATGACGACCACATCTTTGAGCCCCGCATCTTTGATGACCTTACGATCGATCTTGACGAGCGGATCGCCGAGCTTGACCTTGTCGCCCGACTTGACGAGCAACTCAAAGCCCTTGCCTTGCAGGTTGACGGTGTCGATGCCGATGTGGATCAACATCTCGGCGCCGTTGGCGAAGCGCAAGCCGACCGCATGCTTGGAATCGTCCATCACCATGGTGATCTCCGAGTCGGTAGGTGCTGCAATGGTGTCGCCCGTCGGCTCGATCGCCACGCCGTCGCCCATCATCTTCTGCGAGAACATCTCGTCGGGCACCTCTGACATGTCGATCGCTTTGCCGTCGACGACCGCGCGGAGGAATACCGGTACGCTCAACACATGCGACACGGCAGCCGTCGGCGTCGAAACCGCAGCGGGCGGAGGAGGAGCAACCGCGTCGTCGGGAGAGTTGAGGAGTGCTTCAAATCTCTCGCGCACTTGAGGAACGCTCAAACCGACGATGACTTGGATTGCTCGACCGTTATGCACCAGACCATGAGCGCCGTGCTCGGTGAAGGTGCCGACATCTTTAACGAGGCTGTCGTCCTTGACGGTGACGCGCAGTCGAGTTGCGCAGTTGGTGACGTCGACGATGTTATGCTTGCCGCCAAGGTCTTGCAGGAAGTAAGCCGCTTTGATGTCGCGCTCGTCGCCCGAAGGAGCCGCCGATGCTCCCGCCGCGCCGCCTTGACCTTTGCTCGCTTTGTATTCGGCTTTCGAGATCAACTTATCGCTGCCGGGCTCGTCGCCGCGACCGGGCGTCTTGAAATCGAAGTGCAGGATCAGGAATCGGAAGACGAAGAAATAGATCGCGGTGAAGCAGAATCCGATGATCACCTGCGTGATGTAAGTGCCCGAGTGGTTCGTCCAAAGCGGAATCCAATTTTGGAAGAGCGCCGAGTCGAGGAGACCGCCGCCGAAATTGCCGGTGACGCCGAAGAAGTACATGGTCGAGGCGAGCGTGGCGGCGAGACACGCGTGAACGAAGAACAGCGCGGGCGCAATGAACAGGAAGGTGAACTCAAGCGGTTCGGTGATGCCGCAGAACACTGCAACGGCAGCGGCGGGCGCAACGAGAGCCGCGATCTTTTTGCGACGTTCGGGCTTGGCGGTGGCGTAGAGGGCGAGCGCAATGCCCGGGCAGCCGAACAGTTTGCTCATGCCGTGGAGCGAGAAGCCGCCTTGAGGATAGAGTTCGATCAACGGTTTGGTCGACTCGGCGAACTGTCTGATGTGCTCGAGCCAATACGCTTGCAGACCGTTATCGACAACCGCGGGACCGAAGATGAACGGCAGATAGATGAAGTGATGCAAGCCCGTCGGGATCAAGAAGCGCTCGAGGAAAGTGTAGAGCCAGACGCCGAACACGCCCGAGCTCGTCAAGAACACTTGCAGAGACGCAATCGCCAACTGCACTTGAGGCCAGACGAGGCAGAAGATGTACGCGACGGGGATCATCAATCCGAAACCGGCAACGACCACGAGCGACGAGCCTTTGAAAATGCCCATGTACTCGGGGACGTTGACATCGAATAACTTATTGTGCAACCAGACGGAGATCGACGAGACGATGATCGCGCCGACGATACCTGTGTCGAGCGTCTTGATGTTGGCGATCGTCGTGAGACCGCTGCCGGGTTTTGCCGCTTGGCTGAAGTCGACGCCGAACGACGGTCCCCACAAAGTCATCATCGATTGAATGAAGTAGTTGAAGAGCATGAAGATGAGGAACGATTCCATGGCGGCGCGAGCGTTTTCCTTCTTCGCCAGACCGATCGGCAACCCGATACAGAACAGCAGCGCCATCTGATTGAAGACCGTCCACGAGCCTTGCTCGACGATATACCAGAATTTCCACCAAGCCGTTCCCTCTTCGGCAATCGAGCCGAGGATCATGGGATTCTTGCACAGGATGGAAATACCGACGAAGATACCGAAGACGCCGAACATGATGACGGGAGTGAACATCGCTCCGCCGAATCGCTGAACCTTTTGCATGATGACATCTTTGTCGATACCCATGATGACACACCTCCTTTTTGATCGGTAGGATAAAAAAAAAGCGCCGCGAAATCAATGACTCCGCGGCATTTCGGATCGTTGACACCAAACGTGCCAAAATTACATTCTGCGTAATTTGTTACGTCGGCTCGTCCTGTTTGAGAGCCTCGCGCTTGACATACATTCGATAATTGACGTACCAAATCTCAATCAGGACGAAGTACGCCGACATGGTTCTGAACGGCAACTGGCTTTCGTCGTTGATCTGAAACTGCTCGGAGAACACGTAGAGATTTTCCGTCGAGCGACCGGCAAGAGTATTGTCATGGAGGCGAGTGATCGACAGCAAAGGAATGCCCTTCAATTGGAGTTGTTGAGCAAACTCCGTCACAAAATGAGACTCGCCGCTCAACGACACGAAGATGAACAGATCGTCCTTGGTCGCCGCCTTGAGCGCGGAATAAAATTCGTCTCTGCCTCCGATGTCGCAGATGAAGATATCGTCGTAGAAGAAGAGCCGTTTCAATTCCCGAACCACATTGCTCTGGACGTAGCCCGAGGCAAATGCAAATATCCTGTTCGCCTCATGCACCAGGCGGCTGGCTCTATCATAGTTGAGCTTTATGAGGTTCGACCACGTCTTGGAATAGAACTGCCCGAGCGCGGCGAGAATGTCATGCGAATGAACGTCGGCGATCGGGTCTTCTCGTTTCAAAAATGCTTTCAGATCACTGAACCCGTCGAAGCCCAACTTTTGAGCAAACCTCACGACGGTCGTGCTCGAGACGCAACACTTCTTCGCCAACTCGTGGATCGATATCTGACGGATCTGATCCCGGTTATTCAAGATGTACTTCCATATCGCCATATCGGTCGGATTAAGCGCTTGCCGATTCGCATTGATGATCTCTTCCAATCTCATCGCTCAGTTCACCTCGTGATTAGAAAAATATTTTTCCGAAGCGCGTTGCTCAACCTCTGATCAATTCCCCGAGCGTCGCGTACAATCGATCGGGCTCGACGGGCTTTGATAAATGAGCGTTCATCCCCACCTGCAACGATCGCTGAACGTCCTCGTCGAACGCGTTGGCGGTCATCGCGATGATCGGTATGGTCTTGGCGTCGGGACGATCGAGCGCACGGATCGCCGCCGTCGCCTTCAGCCCGTCCATAACCGGCATGCGAACGTCCATCAATATCGCATCGTATGCGCCTATGTCGCTCGCCGAAAACATGTCGACCGCGATCTGCCCGTTCTCCGCATGCTCCGTCTGCATGCCCATCATGTTGAGCAGTTCCTTCATGATCTCCGCGTTGACGAACATATCTTCAACCAACAAAATCTTGCGGTCTGTCAAATCGGCGGGCTCATTTTTTTTCTCCTCGATCTGCTTGTTCGACATCGCCTGTTGGAACGCCGACAACACATTCGACGCAAACAGCGGCTTGGACATGAAATTGTCGACGCCCGCCTTCTTCGCCTGCTCCTCTATGTCATCCCAATTGTACGCCGTCAAGATGATCACCGCGGAGTCGAACCCGATCATTTTTCTGATCTCCTGCGTCACCTCAAAACCGTTTTGGTCGGGCATGTGCCAATCGACAAAGATCAAGTTGTACGCCTCTCGACGCGCCGCCTTCAATTGGATCGCCTCTATCGCTTGCCGACCGCTCTCTGCCGTGTCGGCGGATATGCCTATCTCCTCCAATACGATCCGCGCATGCTCGCACGCAACCGGATCATCGTCAATGACCAGCACTTTTAATTGTTGCGGCTCGATCCCTTCGAACGCTTTGCTCTTCCGATTGCTGTTGCGCAACGTCACGTTCACGGTGAAGGTCGTGCCCACTCCCTTCTCGCTCTGCACCGAGATATCGCCGTTCATCAGCTCGACGATGTTTTTGGTGATCGCCATGCCCAGCCCCGTGCTGCCGTATTTATTCGAGTGCCCTTCGCGCTCTTGAGAAAACGCTTCGAAAATCCGCGGCAGATATTCTTTGTCCATGCCGATGCCGGTGTCCTTCATCGTGAATTGGAACGCCGATTGCCCCTCAAATTCATTCATTCGCTCGACGGTGAAACTGATCGTGCCGGGCGGCGGAGTAAATTTGACCGCATTGCCCAAGATGTTGATGATCACCTGCTTGAGCTTCATGCTGTCGCCGATATAATAATCATCGACGCGGCTGAGCACCCGACATTCGTAATCGAGTCCGCGATCCCGACATTGACTGCTCACCATCGTATTGATCTGCTCGAGCATGTCGGCGAATGAAAACTCCTCCTTCTTGATCGTCATGCGCCCGCTCTCGATGCGGCTCATGTCGAGTATGTCATTGATCAATCCGAGCAGATGTTTGGCGCCGGCGTCGATCTTCTCAAGGTAGCCTCGAGTGCGATCGGATATCTCGGGATCCTTCATGGCGATGCTGCTCAAGCCGATTATCGCATTCATCGGCGTCCTGATCTCGTGGCTGGTCGAGGACAAGAACGCGGTCTTGGCGACGTTGGCTTGGTTCGCCGCCTCCAATGCCATGTGCAATTGCTCATTCATCGCCACGTGCTGCTTTTGAATTTCCGTCGTGTCGCTCTTGAGCAGTATGTAGAAATCCGCCTTCGGATCGATCCTGTAGAAATCGAATTGCTTATAATAAATCTCGCCGTCGATCTCGATCGAAATGTTTACAACGTAAGCCTCTTTGAGCTTCAACTGTTGCTTGACGGTCTCCAAAGATAATGCCGTCTGCATTTCCTTTTTCCGATCGTCGTCGCCCGAGAGCACGGGATAAACCGTTTCCTCCAAGTAGCGTTGATAATCCCCGCTGTTCGCGGTCGGGAAGATGCTGCCGTGCTTGACCTTCGCCGCCTCGCCGATCGTGACACCGTATCGATCGTTGGCAATGTACGCCACCATATCAAACTGCTCGGCGAGAATTTTGGACGTCAACGTTTCATCGACCTTCGCGCCGTTGCATTCCTTCTCGGTGATGAAGGCGATGATGTCATTGTTGAGCGGGTGGCGAGCGAGCGACGCGGAGAAATTTACAAAGCAGGCTCGACCGTCCTTTCGAACGGAGTAGAGCATTTGCGATACCGTCACGCGCCCCGACAGATAACTGCCGCATAATTTATCCTTGTTGAAGAGCTGAAGAAATCTCGTGCGCTCGGAGATGATCAGAAAATGCGACGCCCGTTGTCTCATCAAATCCGAAAACGAGTACGCGATCGAATCCGAATCGTAGAGGTCTCTGCCCTTGACTTCTTCCAAACTGTCTTTGGTCAGATTGACGCGGAACATCGATAACGTCTTGTCGTCGGCTTGATAGAAAATGTTCCCGATGTTTGTATAGATGCTGCGAAGTCTCTCCTCGTAACCTTTGAGCGCGGTGACGTCGGTATAAGTGCAATAGATGTAATCGTTTCCGAAGTCCTTGATGAAAGCGCAATGCACATTGCACCAGATCACATTATTCTTGGCGGTGATCTTCCTGATGGTCAAAGAGTTGCCGCCGTCGTGAGCGACGTGCCGACGGAGCATGCTTCTGACCGGCGGACGATCTTCGGGCTTGGTCGTTTTGTAAAATCCCATGCCGGATATCAGTGCCTTTGCCTCTGCGATCGAGCACTCCATCATTCGAGCGAACTCCGTCGAGATGAAAATCGGTTCGATCCTGCCGTCCGCGTGCTGTTGATACAGAACGGCATTGTTGTTCATCTGACGGATATTTTGAAGGAAATGATCCCGCCCTTCCAGCGACGCGTAATTGGTGATGTTCGTGATATAAAATCCTGCGTAGGGGTGCGGCAGGTTGGGTATCGGCTCGAAGAACAAATGCATGTCGAGCATCGGAATGTAGCTGACGAACGGATAAGGCTCCTCGCCGAGAAACTTCGTTATCAGCTCCAAAGTGTGTTCGTCAAGCAAGGTGTCCTTCCTCAATCGGGCTCCGAGGCAGTCATCGTTGTGATGAATCCGTTGCCAATCGCGAGCGAAGACATGACTCGCGTAAACTATCTTGAAATCCGAGGGACTCCCGTCGTTACTTTTCACGGGCTCATATATGAACGAGCTGATATCATGCTTCTCGTACTGAGACGTTTCGAAAGCCAACAATGAGCCTGCCATGATCCCACCCAAACCTTTCCTCATCTTGATTCAGTATCGACATTGTAGCATACGCCGATAGATTTTGCACAAAAAAAGAAGGCGCGGCTCCCTCGAGAGTTGAGATCAGCAAGGTCAAAAAAATTTTTATGTGGTCATAAGAAAAAGGCGGGTCGCCCCCAAGAACGAGGGCGCCCGCCTTTTATTTTGATCGTTGACCAATCAGCTTGCCGAGAGATTGATCAACGGTTTGAACGTCGGCGGAGATCGGCGGCGTATTTCATGATCAGTGAGTTGCCGTCGAGCTCGACCGCGGTTGATAACGGATTGAGCTCGTTGAGCGCGACGTTGCCGGCGACGTTGAGCACCGACGCCAGAGGATCATCGTCGACATCCGCGCGGATAAGATCATCAACGCCATCAACGCTGCCTCCCCACAACTCATCTAACGACGCAGACGATTGCAGTGTGCTCCATTCACCTTCGGCGTGATCGTACCGAACCGTCGTGCCGTCAGCGTATTGGATCGTCGTCGCGGTGGTCGTCGATGAATCATAGTAGATGTCAATGTAAGTGCTGACAGTCGCCGTCACTCTTATGTAATTTGCCCAAGTTACTACTGAGACGCTCGAGGCATCGGCAATGTTCATATTATGGAGCACAACAATATCATCGTCCGAGCAATCGTGTATGGAAGTGCGACCTTCGCCCATGCCCGCGATGAACGTATCGGCGCCGTCTCCACCATAGAGATCATCCCAACCGCCGTTGCCGCCCCACAATGAGGCTCCGCCCGAGCCCGCATAGATGTAATTGGCTTGAGCATCGCCGACCAAGAGTCTGCCGCTCGACGTATCCTGCGACGCATTGATATTGGCGAACACGGTGTCGGACATCCCTTCGACAGTATTGCCCTCGTAATCTTCGCTGCCAAGATAAACATTGCCGACATAATCGGAAGAAACGCAAACGGTTCTGCCGATCTTCGACAGTCCCGACGGCAAGCTCGCATCATTGTCGGTGAACAAACTCTGCCAATCGCTCATGAAATCATCGACCGTCCTAGTGGTACCATCGGCGTATTGAACTGTCATGGTAGTCAAATCTGAATCGCAGTAGACGGTAACCTGACCGCTGTATGTGGTCATTATTTGGATATAATTTTGCTCATCGCTCTTGTAGAGATTGACGAGCGATATATCGCTGATATCGATATTGCGCAGGACAAGGATATCGCCGTCGGCATAATTATAGACGTGAGAATAATATCCGTCACCGGCAATGAAAGTATCGTTGCCCGCCCCGCCATAAAGATAATTGTAACCGCCGGTGCCTCCCCACATTGAGGAGCCTCCGCTGCCTGCGCGGATCACATTGCTTTCGGAATTACCGACGAGCACTCTGCCTTCGACGGTATCATTGGTGGCATCGATATTTGCAAATGAGCTGTCCGACCAGGCGTCAACGGTATTGCCCTCAAGATCAACGCCGCCCAGATTGATATCGCCTTCGAACTCCGACGAGACGTAGACCGTATTGGTGAACTTTGAAAGACCTGCTGGCAGAGACGAGTCGTTATCAATGAACAGATCGCGCCAATTGCCTTCGGAGTGATCGAATGTGCGCGTCTCACCGTTTTGATATCGTAGCGTCGTTCGAGTGGTGGCGCTGTCGTAATAGACATAGTACCAATTGTCATCGCCGATCGAAAACTGTATATAGTCGCCTTCAGAATCCGTTCCAACAGAGGCGTAAGTGATTTGGCTCGATCTGATGTCGTGGAGCGCCACCACATCTTCATCGCCGCAACGATAAATTCCAACGTAACTCTCGTTCGAAGTGATAATGAACGTGTCGGCACCGTCGCCTCCGTACAACACAGCGTAACCGCCGTTGCCGCCCCAGAGCGAGACGCCTCCACTGCCTGCATAGATGTAGTTTTGTCGAGCATTGCCCGCCAACATTCGACCGCTCACCGTATCGTTGGAGGCATCGATATTTTCAATGGCGGTATCCGACCAGCTGCCGACGGTGTTACCCTCGAGATCGGTTCCGCTCAACCAAACATCTCCGACGTAGCTCGACGAAACTGTGACGGTCGTGCCGTCTGATCTCAAGCCGGGCTCGACTTCTGTGATCTCAACGAAGACTTTTTGTAAATTACCGGTGGCGTGATCGTAGATGCGCTGCTCACCGTCGGCGAATTGGAACGTCGTCTTGGTCGTGCCGCTGTCCCAACCGATGAATATATACGTTGAATCATTAGTCCTCAATTGAATGTACGCATCATCGGAGCTCCCAACCACGGTTGCGCTGTAGATATCGGCGGGCATGATATTGTGGAGCACTACGATATCATCATCGCCGCAATCACGAATGTCTGTATAGCCTTCGCCTTTGCCGGCGATAAATGTATCCTTGCCGTCACCACCGTAGAGATGATCATAGCCGCCCTTGCCGCCCCACAACGAGGCGCCGCCCGCCCCTGCGCGAATGCGATTGCCGCTCGAGTCGCCCGACAGCAGTCTGCCGCCGACGGTATCATTGCTTGCGTCGATGTGCGGAAGCGCTTTATTCGACCAGCCTTCAATCGAATCGCCGTTCCAATCGACGCCTCCGAACACAATATTACCGACGTAATTCGACGACACTTGAACGGTATCATTCGATTGCACCAAGCCGACGGGCATCGATGAAACGATCGACGAAGAGATTGTGCTCCAACTGTCGGAGGCATGATCGTACCGAACCCGCAGACCGGTGGCGTATTGGATCGTCGTGGTCGAGGTGGTGTCGGTGTCGCAGCTGATAGCTATATAGGTTTCGTCATTGGTCGTCATAGAGATGCGCCCCGAGACGGAATCAACCGTGGTCGAGATTACATTACGCGGGTTAATGTTGTGGAGCACGACGATATCATCATCGGAGCAATTATAAATGTAGCAATCGCCTTCGCCTTGACCGGCAATGAAAGTGTCATTGCCCGCGCCGCCGTCGAGCACATCGCCACCGCCGACGCCGCCCCAGAGCGAGACGCCTCCACTGCCTGCATAGATGTAGTTTCGTCGGGCATTGCCCGCCAACATTCTCCCGTTCACTGTGTCATTGGCGGCATCGATTGTAATGAGCGCCGAGTCCGCCCAGCCGTCGAGCGTCTCACCGTTGAGATCGACGCCGCCCAACCAAAGATCGCCCTCGTAATCCGATGACACCGTGATGCCGCGAATGTCTCTGCTCAAGCCGTCGGGCGGAGGCGTCTCATTGTCGATGAACAGATCGCTCCAATTGCCGTTGAGGTGATCCCAGGTGCGCGTCTTGCCATCGGCAAATTGGATTGTCGTCAACGTGGTGTCGGTCGAGTAATTAATATAGGCGTGAGTGGCGCCGGAATGTATATGCAAGTACTCGGAATCGGGATCGGATTGCAGCGACGAATCGGATTGCAGCGACACGTCCGAGATATTTTCGAGTGCAATATTGCAGAGCAAGACGATATCTTCATTGCCGCAGTCATATATGTAGGAATAAAGCTCGCTCGAACTCACGATAAAAGTATCTGCGCCCGCGCCACCATAGAGAGAATGATACAGTCCGCCTTTGCCGCCCCAAAGAGATGCGCCTCCGCTGCCCGCGCGGATCACTGAAGAACTTACATAGCTGTTTATGTAGCCGCCTGCCAGAAATCTGCCGCTGACGGTATCGTCTCGAGCGTCGATGTTTGCAATCAAGTTGTCTGACCAACCATCAACGGTATTGCCCGCCCAATCGGTTCCGCAGAGTACCACATCACCGACGTACGCCGACGAAACCAGAACGGTCGTTCCAAGCTCAACCAAACCGTCGGGCACAGTAGATTCGGCGCCCGTGGAAATCACCTTCCAATATTTAGCATCGTGATCGAACGAAAGCACATCGCCGGTAGCAAATTGAACCGTCGTCGCGGAAGTGGTATCGCTGTTGTCGTAGAAGGCGCTGACGGTGCTGCCGACAGCAAACATTCTGAGGTAAGTGCCGACACTTGTCTTATATACAGATGTCGTCACCCGACGCGGGTTTGTGTTGTAGAAAACAATGATGTCCTCATCGCCGCAATCGTAGACATAGGAATAACCATCACTCGAGCACGCGATGAAGGTATCGGCGCCCGCTCCGCCGTAGAGATAATCATAGCCGCCGGTGCCGCCCCACATCGACGCGCCTCCCGAGCCGGCGTAAATTTCATTGTCATCTTCGTTGCCCGCCAACATTCTGTTGCTGACAGTATCCTGTCGAGCGTCGATGCCGCTGAGCAGTGTGCTCGTCCAACCGTCAATCGAATTGCCGTCGAGATCAACTCCCCCCAACCACAAATCGCCTTCGTACGATGAGCTGAGCAGGATATTTCCTCCGGCTCTCGAAAGACCGTTGGGAAGATTTTCATCGTTGTTGATAAAGAGATCATACCAGCTGCCGTTTACATGATCCCAGGTGCGCGTTTCGCCGTTGACGTATCGGATCGAAGTGAGTGTAGCGTCGTCCGCGTACCTGATTGCGATTTCCGTGCCGCCGGTGGTCGTCACATTGATATAATCTCGAGCGTAGAGCGGATCGATGCCGACGCGGGCAATATCGTCGATGTCGATGTTGTAAAACAAGACCGTGTCGTTGTCGCCGATATCTATAAGAGTCGAGTTACCCTCGCCTTCGCCGACGATGAACATATCGGCGCCGTCGCCTCCGTGAAGCTGATCATTGCCGCCGTTGCCGCCCCAGAGTGAAACGCCGCCCGCCCCTGCTTTGATCGTGTTACTGTTTTCGTCGCCCGCCAACATTCGACCGCCTACTGTATCATCACTCGCATCGACGCTAGTGATTGCTGATAACGACAAGCCTTCGACGGTATTACCGTTGATATCAACGTCACCAAGGTAGAGATCGCCTGCGTACGAAGAAGAAACGTAAGCCGTTCGAGAACCAACCTTCGTCAAGCCTGCAGGCAAAGTCACGCTCCTGTCGGTAAATACTTCGCGCCAATTATCTTCGGCATAGTTGAAAGTTCGAATGTCGTCGTCGGCAAATCTGAACGTAGTCGAAGACGCACTGTTGTTGTAACGAATGACGCAGATTGCCGTGCCGTCGTTAGTACTAAGCCACATGTAAGAGCTGTCGATGTCAGTGATGTCGTCGGGTGTGATGTCGTAGAGATATACGATATCCTCATCGACGCAATTGTAGATGTAGGTTGCGCCGTCATTTTTGCCCGCGAGGAATGTATCAGCGCCCGCGCCTCCATAGAGATCATCCCAACCGCCGTTGCCGCCCCATATCAACGCGCCTCCGCTGCCGGCGTAAATTCGATTGATACTCGAGTTGCCTGCGAGCAATCTGCCGCTTACTGTATCATTTGAGGCATCGATGGTTGCGGCGGATTCGTCAGACCATGCGTCAACGGATTCTTCGTTCCAATCGACACCGCCCAACGCAACGTCGCCGACATACGCCGATGATACGTAAACCGTACTGCCGAGCTTGAACAGATCGCCGGAGAGAGTTGTGTTGCTGCCCGCCGATTCCAATTGCCAACTGCGGGAAGTGTAATCGTATGCAAATATCTCGCCTCCCGCGTATTGAACGCGCGTCTTGGACGTCGTGTCGGCGTTTTCATGTTGGATCGAGAATCGGGTGCCGTTGGGATCACGCGCTTCCAAATAGGAAGAATATGTGTAACTCGAGTTGAGCGACCAGTTGGGGGAATCATCGAGATTGATATTGTAGAGGTATATGAGATCATTGCCGGAGCAGTCGTAAATGTTGATGTCTTCGCCTGAGCCTGCAATGAACGTGTCGGCGCCGTCGCCTCCGTAGAGGAAATCCAAACCGCCGGAACCGCCCCAGAGAGATGCTCCGCCCGAACCTGCGTAAATATCATTGGAGTGAGCATCCCCCGCCAAGAGGCGACCTTTAACGGTATCACCCTCGGCGTGGACGGCGCTGACTATGGAGGTTGAAGACCAGGCGTCAACTGTTTCGCCGTTCCAATCGACGCCGCCGAGCGCAATGTCTTCATTGAACGCCGAAGAGATGTAGACCGAACTGCCGACGTTTAAGAAGTTGGGCGTTGAGGGATCGGAGAATAAATCCCACCAAGTTCCGTTGACATGATCGAATGTGCGGGTCTCACCGTCGGCATATCGGATCGTCGTCTTGGTTGTCGCGTCGGGATCATACCAGATATAGATGCGGCTGCCGTCGCTCGTCGTTATGTTGATCTGATTGGAGTATGAGCCCTCGTATAAATGGATGTCGACGATATCACTGCGGTTGATGTTGTGCAGTACCACGATATCATTATCGTCGCAATCATAAATGACGGCGTTACCTTCACCTTGACCTGCGATAAAAGTATCGGCGCCCGCTCCGCCATACAGATAATCGGAGCCGCCGTAGCCGCCCCAAAGAGAGGCGCCGCCCGAACCCGCGCGGATTTCATCATTCTGATCGCTGCCCGCCAGCAACCGCCCCTCGACGGTATCTCTTCGAGCATCGACTTCGGTGATCGAGCGATCTTTCAATCCGTCGACGGTTGCGCCGTTCCAATCGACGCCTCCCGTCACCACATTTCCCTCGAACGACGAATTGACTGTGATCGAATTGCCGAGACGTTCAATTCCTTCGGGCAATCTCTGAACGGTTTGCGACCAACTTTGATCGGAATAACTGTATTGCCAACGAGAATAATCATCGAGCATGAACGTGGTGGTCGTCGCGCCGTCGGCTCGCCGGACTTTGATGAGGCTGCCGTCGTTCATCGAAAGACTGACACCATTGGCGTCCATGACAAAATTCGGATCGAGCGATGCAAAATCGTCGGCGGCGATATTCCACAGGAGAATGATATCGTCATCGGCGGCATCCAAAATGGTGGTACGCCCCTCGCCTTGACCGACGTAGAAGATATCGGCGCCGTTGCCTCCGACCAATGTATCATTGCCGGCGGCTCCCCACAACGATGCGCCTCTGCTGCTCGCGACGATCGAGTTGTTGAGCCCGTTGCCGACGAACATTCTGTTGGGAACGGCGTCATCGGCGGCATCGATGATCGTGGTCGAACTGAAATACTCCGAGCCCTCGAGCCAAATATTTCCGTTGTAGGACGCATTGACCTTCAACGCATTCCGACCATTGATATCAGTGAGCTCCAATGAGCCGCTCTTGAGCGCCAGCGGCGTCCAAATGTTGTCCTCATATCCCTCCCACGCTTGAGTGAGATAGTCAAATCGAAGTCGATAGCCGTCGGCGAGCTCAATCGTCGAGGTGCGTGCGCCGCTATTAGGATTGACGTAGACAGACAGAGCACCATATAAAGAGCCGTTGTCGCTAATATACAGGAAGCTGTCATAGTCGTCGATTCGCCAATGGTATTGGCTGTTATTCCAATAATCGCCCGAACTGAAACCTTCGAGATAAACGTCGGGAATGTTGTCGCCGGACGAAAAAATGTTCGTTGAGCTGAAGAGTTCGAGGCGAACGACGTCCTCTTCACCTACGTTGCGCATGTAGGTGTAGCCCTCAACGCTGCTCGTCGCCGCGATGAAAGTATCGGCGCCCGCTCCGCCGTAGAGAATATCTCGACCTCCGGTGCCGCCCCACATGGACGCGCCGCCCGAGCCCGCATAAATGTAATTGTTATTGGCATTGCCCGCGAGCATTCTGCCGCTGACTGTATCATTATTGGCATGAATGTCGCTAATTGTCGTGTCCGACCAAGTAAGTCCGTCGGCACCTTTCCAATCGACACCGCCCAACCAAACGTCTCCGATATAAGATGACGACACATAAAGCCAATCCTCATTGTAATCGTCGCTGTGATAGATCGACAAGCCGTTGGGCAAAGTCGGTTGCACTTTTCGACTGTCGAGCGAATTGCCGTCGGTGTCGACGATCAACATATCAATCTGCTTGAGCTCGTCAATATTATCGATGCCCTCAAAGTTCAAAGCAAGTTTCGCATCGGTCACATGAAGTTCCGCAACCCGAGTGTCGGAATCATAAACGAAACCCTCAATCACATCAACGTTCGGGCTCAACGATTGACGCGCCGCCGCTTCCGCCAAGCCCCATTCGTTTTCCTTCAAAGCGATGCCGCCGTCGTCGATGGCATTGAGCACCGCCAAGCTCCCGTCCGCCGTCAACGACACCAGCACCAGAGAATCTTCCGCAGGATCAAAATCGGTGAGCGTCGCGTTGATGGTGTGCTCGCCCGGCATGAATGCAAACGTGTCTCGTCCCGCGCCTCCCGTCAGCACCACGTGCGAAATGTTTTCGTTTGTCGAGCCGCTGTTATCGACGAGAATGTAATCGTCACCTTCGCCGCCCTCGAGCGTCACATAGCTGAATCTCGTCGTCAGCGTATCAGCGCCCGCTCCTCCTATCAGCGTGTTGAAGTATCCTCCCGCCTCGATCAAATTGTCTCCGTCGCCGCCCGTCATCAAGCGTCTGAATCCGTTGTCCCGCGTCCCGTGATAAACGTTTATCGTTATGTCGCCGTCCTCTGCGGGGAATATCTCCG
>JAFUXN010000025.1 GCA_017477125.1 Selenomonadaceae bacterium | reverse complement strand
TGCGGATCAGATCATTGCCGTCGCCCCCGACGATCGTAACCTCCTCCGCGCGGTTCTCAATCAGATCATCGCCGTCGCCGCCGTAGAGATGACTGTAATTGCCGCTGTCGATGTTGATGAGAGTATCGTTGCCTGCGCCGCCGTTGAGCAATGCGCCGCTGCCCTCGTTTGCGTTAGAGACACCGCCGTTGACGATTATATCATCGCCCGCGCCTCCGTTGACCGTCGCGTTGTCGCCGTAGTTCCTGATGGTGTCGACGCCCGCATCGCCGTTGATGATCGCCTCGTAGTAATTGAGTATGCTGTCGTCGCCCGCGCCCGCGTTGACCGTTGCGTTGTAACCGGTGTTGAAGATCGTATCGGCGTTCGCTCCGCCGCTGACGCTGACCTCGCTGAAGTAATTGATCGCCGAACCGCCGTCGACGGTGACGTTCTCTCTGTAAGTGTCGTAGTCGAAAGTTTGATCGCCCGCCTGCTTGGCAAGGTAGCGCAAAAAAATAACGCCGCCGGTGTAAACAACATAAGGGTAGTTCGAACCGATGACATTGGTTTCGAGCATGTCAAAGAGCTGATCGGTCTCGTTGACAAGAAACTCGCTGAACTCTGCCGCGCGAACTTGATCGATGCCGGCGATCAACTCTGCCGTGCCCTCTTGCAACCAATGCGGCAGGTCGTCAAAGTAATTGAAGTTGACCGCCATCACCGCGTGAGTGAGCTCGTGGGCGATGGTTCTGTCGAGCGAATCATTCAGGCTCGAGATATATCCGTGAGCATTGTCCTCGGTGATGTCCTCGAACATCGCCATGTTGATGCGGAGAGTCGCCACTTCAGACGTCATGCCGTCGTCGGTTACCTCGGGGTCGATCGCCGCCAGCCCGGTGATGTTGGGATCATAAAACAGGTCGAGTTTCATGCGATGATTGGTGACGCCGTCCTCGTCGAGCGTGAGCCCGTACGTCTCTTCGATCAGCTCGAGCGACTCTCTGATCCACCACGAGTAAAGACCTTGCACGACCAACTGCTCTTGCTCGGTCAACGTGGAGCGATCGGGAATGCCGTAGATCGTCAAGCCGTTGACGGTGAACTCGGAGCCTTCGGGGTAAACGGCGTCGCCCTCGGCGGGCAAGATGTCAAAGGTCGTTATGACTTCGGAACCTCCCGCGTCGGCGCCCGTGATCGCTCCGCCGTCCTCGTTGTTGATGATGATCCCGCACTTCTCGATCAAGAAACGCTGCCAATTGCCGTCGCTTGCCTGAACGTCGGCTTTGAATTGATCGACGAGCGCCTGATAGCTCCCGAAATTTGAACATGCTCTGACGGCTTCATCGAGTGCCGCGCGACCGCTGAGATCGGTGTCGTCGAGCGATTTGATAAAAGCCTTTATGACTTCCTGTTGGGTCAATACGATCATCTCCTTTTGGGCAAAAAAAATGGTGCGATTGGCGCGATTCGAACGCGCGACCTGCTGCTTAGGAGGCAGCTGCTCTATCCTGCTGAGCTACAACCGCATTGATGAAAATATTATAATGCAACATGCGCCGACTGTCAAAGCAAAAATTTTTATCGAGCCTGCTTGCCGAGCGGCGTATAGCTCAAAAATTTGTCTCTAAGCCCCGTCTGCTCGATCACCTTCAACAGACACTCGTCGGCGAGGAAGCGCGCCGTCCCCCACGACGATTCTTCGCCGTTGTAATATCTCGACGCCTTCTTCGACGTCAGTTCATTGGTGTTTCGATCGTATACAATGAGCTCGACCTCGGCGCTGCTGATCATATGGTTCTCGCTCGACTCCGACAGTCCCGTGCTCACCATCAACTCTTGATTGAACCGACGGAGGATCGGGCACACGACCAGATCGGCATTGAGTTTCTCGGCGAGCGGCTCCATCGCCTCCTGCAGTCGAACACGTTTGCCCTTCTTATAAATTTTGTCCCAAACCTTTTGCAACGCGGCGGTCGATTCCGCGGTCGGGATGTAATCAACCGCTTGGAGGGTGCCGTTGAGCGGCAGATGGATCGCGCGGCTGACCTTCAATTCCAATTCGACCATGGTTTCGATGTTGGGCGTCGGCGACAAGATGATGATCGGCAATCGCGCCAACCTCATCGGCTCGTTCGCCGCCGACGCCGTCAATGTCATCATCAACATCAACAGCAGTGTCGTCAACAAAAATTTTCTCATGCGATCGCCTCCCGTTCGATCTGTCAATCAATGCCCCGATTTTTTGAACCTGCCGCCGATGATGTCATGCACGGCGTTGATCGTCACGAACGCATGATCATCGATCTCGTTAACGATACGCTTGAGCTTGTCGACCTCGAGCCGCGTCACCACACAATAAAGCACTTCTTTCTTCTGCTTGGTGTAGCCGCCTTCGCCGTAGAGGATCGTAACGCCGCGCCCCAACTTGTAGTTGAGCGCCGACGTCAGTTCTGCGGGACTGTTGGTCACGATCATCACGCCGTACGATTCATCGAGCCCTTTGATCACCGTGTCGATCATTCGAGCGATCACGAAGTAGGCGAACAGTGAGTACATTGCTTTATCCCAACCGAACAGCAGCCCCGCGCCCGACAGGATGAACAGATTGATGAACATCACGACCTCGCCGACCGAGAACACCGAACGGCTGTCGGCGATGATCGCAACGATCTCGGTGCCGTCGAGCGAACCGCCCGCGCGCATGATCAATCCCACGCCAAGCCCGTCGATGATGCCGCCGAAGATCGCCGCCAGGAACGGATCGTTGGTGACCTTCTCCATCGGCTCAAACACTTCCGACCAGAACGACAGAAAGATGACGGCGACGACCGTGGCGATCGCAAAGTTCTTGCCGATCTGTTTATAGCCGAGGTAGAGGAACGGAATGTTGAGCACGATCAGAAACAGCCCGAGCGGCATGCCCGTGACGTAGCTCGCCATGATCGATAAGCCGACCACGCCCCCGTCGATGACATTATTGGGGATCAAAAATAATTCCAAGCCGACGGCAGCGATCGCCGCGCCGACACAAAGCTGAAAATACTTCCTGAAGTAGGTGCCGAGCGTTTTGTTCATGAAACTCCTCCTCTCAAACTTGTCGAGCTCATTATAATTCATCGATCCGCCGCGCGCAATAATTCGAGCATTGCTTTTTGAGACGGTCGATGATAAACTTCGAGCGACTAAAACATTTGGGAGACATGGCATTGTACGGAATCTATTTGATAGCGGCACTGATTGTGTCGGGCGGAGCGATCGCCTTCATAGGAGATCGATTGGGCACCAAGATCGGCAAGAAGCGCTTATCGATCTTCGGGCTGCGTCCGCGCCACACGTCGAACGTCATAACGGTGATCACGGGCATCTTGATCACGGGCTTGACGATCGGATTGTTGAGTCTGGCGTCGAAGGAAGTACGGACGGCGCTGTTTGGTCTCGATGAGCTCAACGCAAGTTTGGAGACGGCGCGTCGGGAGTTGAGCATGACTTCGGAGGAGCTTGCATCGATCAGGAGCGAGTATGATCGGGCGAGCGCCGACCTTGCGAAATCTCGAGAGGACATTGAGCAGTTGGAGGCGGAGCAGGTTGAGCTCAAGGAGGAGTCGGAGCGTTTGAAGGAAGGCAATCGGACATTGGAGCTGACGAACGCGCGATTGATCGAGGACAATGATCAGCTGGTGGTCGACAACGATCGGCTGGCGGCGTCGAATGATCAGCTGGCGGCGGACAATGATCGGTTGACGGCGAGCAATGATGATTTGAGTGCGGAGAACGATCGGCTCAACGAAGACAACGCGACGTTGGCGGAGGACAACAAGACGCTCGAGGAGCGGACGGAGCGGTTGCGCAGCGGCTTGACGGCGATCCGAGAGGGCGACATCATTTTCCGCGCGGGAGAGGTATTGGCGAGCGGCGTGATAGAGGGACATCGAGCGTCCGAAGCGATCGTCAATGACATAGACGCGTTGGCGGAACATGCATCGGCAAATGTGTCGGCGCGGTCGGGGCAGGAGGAATCGGTTTGGATTTATCAGCCCGAGTTGAGAGAGGCGGTTGATCGGATCGCGAACAGCAACGGCGACGTGGTGTTGAGGATCACGGCGGCGGGCAATTTGATGAGAGGCGAGCCGGTACGCACGAGCCTTGAGCTGTTCGACAACGATAAGATATTTGATGCGGACGAGTTCATCATCGCGCAGGTGTACGAGATCACCGACGGCAACGCGGCTGAAGACATCGTGCGGGACTTTTTGAGTGAAGTGAATCATGCGGCGGTGTCGCGCGGCGTGTTGCCCGATCCGATCCGCGGGACGGTCGGCGTGATGGAAGGGACGCAATTTTATCAAGTGGTCGAAGCGATTTCGAAATTGAAGGGACCGATCATGTTGACGGCGTACGCTCGAGAACAGACGACGGCGATGGGACCGTTGCGCTTGAGCGTCAAATTGGAGCACCCGAAGGACTGATGGCGATGAAAGTGTTGGCGATTGACCCGGGACGGGAGAAGTGCGGCGTGTGCGTAATGGATGCCGACGGCTCGATCGATTATCAACAGGTGATCGAGACCGAGCGACTTTCGGAGATCGTTTCAAAGCTGTCCTCGACCAATGAGATCGGCACGATCGTGATCGGCGACGGCACCACCAACCGCGACGCTCAACAGAAATTATCGGCGCTCGAAAAAAAAATTCCCGTCGAGGTCGTCGACGAGAAACATACTACCGAACTGGCTC
This sequence comes from Selenomonadaceae bacterium, assembly GCA_017477125.1. Taxonomy (GTDB): domain Bacteria; phylum Bacillota; class Negativicutes; order Selenomonadales; family Selenomonadaceae; genus Quinella. The sequence continues at coordinate 8,745 of JAFUXN010000025.1, read as the reverse complement.
GCAAACTCTATTGGATCAAAAATCCTCCGCGCGGTTGGAGAAGGCTGTTGCCGACGTCGATGATGGTACCGCCGGAGCCCGTCGATCACATCGTCGCGGAGATATTGGCTCAACGCTTCCTTCAACGCTCACTCGTTTGACAGTCGAATGAAATCCGTCAGCTTCTGTCGAGCGGCGCCGCTTTCGATCATCGTCCGCGCCACATCGAGCCCGTCTTTGATCGAATCCGCCTTGCCGCCGAGGTAAATGCCCGCCGCCGCGTTGAGCAACACGATATCGCTCTTGGCATTCGATACGCCGCTCAAGATTTCTCTCGACACGCGCGCATTCTCTTCGGGACTGCCGCCGACGATCTCATCTTTCGTCGCCAACACCAGCCCCAACGACTCGGGATCGATCACATAACGCCGATATGTGCCCTCCTTGAGCTCGCAAACACTCGTCGGCGCGCTGATCGATATCTCGTCCATGCGATCCTGCCCGTACACCACCATGCCGCGCTTCACGCCGAGGTTCGTCAGCACCTTCGCCAGCGGCTCGAGCAGATATTCATCGTACACGCCCAACAACATCATGTCGGGGTGCGCGGGGTTGGTCAACGGTCCCAAGATGTTGAACACCGTCCTGATGCCCAGCTCCTTGCGGATCGCTCCGACGTACTTCATCGACGTGTGATATTTTTGAGCAAAGAAGAAGCAGATGCCGATCTGCTTTAAGAGCTCAACGCATTTCTCCGGCTCGAGATCGATCTTCACGCCCAACGCCTCGAGACAATCAGCCGCGCCCGACTTCGAAGACGCCGCTCGATTGCCATGCTTGGCGACCTTCACGCCCGCCGCCGCGATGATGAATGATGCGGTCGTCGAAACGTTAATCGAGCCCGAATGATCTCCGCCCGTCCCGACGATCTCAAGCACGTCCCCGACGCCCGTCGTGTCGACCGCCAACGCATGCTCGCGCATCGCCGCCGCCGAGCCGAATATCTCATCGATCGTCTCCATCCGCGCGGATTTGGTCGAGAGCGCCGCGAGATATGCCGCGTTCTGCGTCGGAGTCGTCACGCCGCTCATGATCTCGTTCATCACCGCGTACGCTTCATCGTAGCTGAGATCGCCCTTCGCGACGATTTTTTTTATTGCTTCTTTGATCAAACTCTACACTCCAATATCAATGTAATTTGCGCATGTTCCGAGCATCGACGGTTCGCTGTTCGATCTCCTCGAGCGAACTGCCCATGTTCGATTCGACCGCCGCTATCACTGCTCCTTCGACCAGCGGACAGTCGAACAACTTCAGTTTCGGTCGCGAGAGCATTTCGAGCGCCATCTCCGCCGTCATCACCGACGAGCCGATATCCATGAACACCGCCACGCCGTCCTCAGAGTACACCTGCAGCACCGCGCCGATGATCTTTCGAAAGCTGGTGCCGGGCGCGCCGTCGTCGAGCCCGCCCGCCGCCGCCATCGGGACGTTGGGCGCCATCATTCGCGCCAACTCGATCACGCCCTCCGCCAGTTGCCTGCTGTGTGATGCGACTACGATTCCAACCATTTGCGATCAGTCCTTTCTACTTCTTGAGAGCAAACGTGTCGACAGCGGCGTCATAATACATTTTAAGCTCGTCATCGAGACGGAGCAGCGTGAGCGAGAAGCCCGCCATCTCGATCGAAGTCATGTAATTGCCGATCATCGTGTCGTAAACCTCGATGCCGCCGTTGCGATAGAGATAATCCTTGATGAAATTATTGACGATGCAAAGCTCCATGAAAGGCGTGCCGCCCATGCCGTTGACCATCACGACGACCTCATGACCGGCGTATTCGAGATGCGACAGGATCCGATCGAGCATTTTTCTGGTGATGCCGTCGGCGTTGGTCAATTGCTCCCGACGCATGCCGCGCTCGCCGTGGATACCGATGCCGATCTCCATCTCCTTATCGGACAGCTCGAAACTCGGGACGCCGTTGGCGGGGACGGTGCAGGGAGTAATCGCCATGCCCATCGATCTCACGTTGTCGATCGTCCGTTGAGCGATCATCTTGACCTGCGCAAGGTTGGCTCCCGTTTCGGCGAGCGCGCCCGCGATCTTGTGGACGAGCACGGTGCCCGCCACTCCTCTCCGACCGACGGCGGTTGATTGGCTTGCAACGTCGTCGGCGACGATCACATAATCGACAGTGATGCCTTCGCTCCTCGCCTTCTCGATTGCGATCTCGAAATTCAAAACGTCGCCGGTATAATTCTTGACAATGCACAGCACTCCGCGCGGGTTGGCGACGGTCTCAATGGCTTTAAGGATCGCTCCCGCGGTGGGCGACGTGAACACCGAGCCTGCGACCGCCGCGTCGAGCATGCCGAAGCCGACGTAACCCGCATGCGCGGGCTCATGCCCCGAGCCGCCGCCGCTCACGAGCGCAACTTTATTTTTATTGAGGTTGGCTCGCAGGACTATGTTATGATTTTTGAGCTTGACGAGCTTTCCGGGCGACGCGGCGACGAGACCCTCAAGCATTTCGCGCTCGACGTCCGCCGCGTTGTTGATAATTTTCTTCACGTCAACACCACCTTCGGCAAGAATTTTAATTTCGATTGCGGAACCGTTTATGATAGAACACATACTGCTGGACGATGCCGGCATTGCGTTCGATGTCGAGAAAAAAATTGTGACCGCCGAAGTCCTCATTGATGGCGCGAGCAATCCACACATCGACGGGCACCCGATCAACTCTGTGATAGGCGAACAGCGCCACGCAATTGGCGACCTTATCGCCGACGCCCTTTATTTTCTTCAACTCTGCGATCAAACTCTCGTCGCTCAAATTCTTCAGCGCGTTCAGCTCAATCGTTCCCTCGCAGATATTTTTGATCGCGTCGACGATATAATTCTTCCGATAGCCCAGCCCCAGCCCTTTGAGATCATCTTCGCCGAGCCCGCTCATTTGCTCGACGGTCGGGAACAGATGAATCGTCTCATGCTCCGTCTCGACCGCTCGCCCGAACCGTTGAGCGATCCGTTCAATCGACGTGGTGATCGACGGAATGCTTTTGCGTTGAGATATGATGAAACTGATGAGCGTCTCGAACGGCGCCTGCCTCAAAATGCGAATGCCCGCCCCGAAATCGGCAGCGGTCTTTAAATAATCATCGAGTCCGTTGACCTCCGCGCGGATCGCTCGATAGTTGGTGCCGAGGTCAAAGTAATCCGTCCATGTATCCGACCAATCGCTCTCGTCGCACGAAACGTTGAGCGCCGTCGAATTTTCCTTGCTTATATAAATAACACGATTGCCTGTAATAAATCTGTAAACGCCGCTAAAAATTTCCTTGGCTCGAAAGCACTGACCGCAATGAGCGATCTTCTGCAGGTCGAAGTCGTCCTCGACGTTGATGATCATCGAAACACCTCACGCAATAATTTTTTTGAGCGCGCTCTTGACGACGGACTCGGGCACGTCATTGACGATCGACACGCACCCGATCGAATCCATGACCACCCAATTGATCTTGCCGTCGACGGTCTTCTTGTCTCTGAACAGCGCATTATAAGTTTGCTCGACATCGATCCCCTCGACGCGGCTGATCATCTTCAATCGATCGATCAATCGTTGAAGGCGCTCGACGTCGGCATCGCTGATCCGCTCGAGCTCCCGACTGATATGCGCCGCTCCGATCATTCCGATCGCGACCGCTTCACCGTGGCGATATTTTTTATAATGCGTCTCCTCCTCGACGGCGTGGGCGATCGTGTGACCGAAGTTGAGAATGCGACGGAGCCCGCCCTCCTTCTCGTCCTTGCTGACGACGTCGGCTTTGATCTCGCACGAGCGGGCGATGATCTTCTCGAGCGTCAGATTGTCGAGCGCGAGAATTTGATCGACGTGACTTTCGAGAGTGCAAAAAAAATCGGCGTCCGCTATCACGCCGTACTTAACGATTTCGCCCAAGCCCGAGGCAATTTCGCGTGTCGGCAATGTCGACAGGAAGTCGAGATCGATGAAGACGGCGCGAGGTTGGTAGAAGGCGCCGATGAGATTTTTGCCGAGCGCGTGATTGACGGCGACCTTGCCGCCGACGGAAGAATCGACTTGAGCGAGCAAACTTGTGGGGATTTGAATGAACGGGACGCCGCGCATGAAGGTAGCGGCGACGAAGCCTGTGAGATCGCCGACGACGCCTCCGCCGAGTGCGATGATCATGGATTTGCGATCGAGTTTATGTTCGATGGCGGCGGTGAAAATATTTTCGGCGACGGCGAGGGACTTTGAAATTTCTCCTGCGTCGACGGTGACGACTTTGACATCGAAGCCGGCGTTGCCGATCGCCTTCTCGATCCGATCGCCGACGATCGCGCCGACGTTGGTATCGGTGACGAGCAGCGCCTTCTTGGAGAACTTTTGCGTTGAGAGGAACTGCCCAATCTGATCATCGAGGTGATTGCCGATGAAAATATCGTAACTGTTGGCGCCGAGCTCGACGCGGATAGTCTTCATGCTTCTCTACTCCTCATAATCTTGATAATGTCGTCGACGAGCTTGAGCGGCGACCAATCGGTTGTATCGATTTTATAATCGGCTTGGTCGTAGAATTGTTTACGTTCGTCGAGAAGTTTTTCGATGGCGGCGCGGCGATCGCCGTGGTCTTGGTGCCGACCGTCGAGCACGGGACGTTCGCCCTGAACGGCGGTTCGATTGAGGAGCTCGTCGACGGAAGTAGTGAGACAGATCATGATGCCGCCGGCTTTGAGGAGCTCAACGTTGTGCGGGTCTTTGACGGTGCCGCCTCCGGTGGCGATGACGATGCCGCGGCGTTGAGCGACATCCTCAACGGCGTTTCGCTCGAGCTGACGGAAATGAGGTTCGCCGTAAGTTTTGAAGATGTCGGGGATTGACATGCCGTTGTCGGCTTCGATTTTCTGATCGAGATCGACGAAGGCGCAACCGAGTTTATTGGCGAGCATTTTGCCGAGAGAAGTTTTGCCGGTGCCCATAAAACCGATGAGTACGAGATTATTTTTCAAGGTGTCCGCTCCTTTCCTGACCGCAAAGTTTATAACACAAAACGGTGCATAAATCAAGGGCGGCGGGCGTGTGGTGTGGCGCTGAAAAATTTGCTTGCCAACACTCGATCGACGTGATAAAATGCAAGCGTCAAGAAGTAAACTTGATGGTACCGTGTCGGCACGCGGGAGTTTATGCCTGCCGAGAAGTTCGTTTCGTTGACGCAGGAAGGTGTGCCGGTTTTGCCAACATAAAAACAAAAATCCCCGACGGGTTGCCTAGACCCACCGGGGATTCGTGCACTCAGCACGCAGTTTGTGCCTTCAGTCAGCTCATGAGCTTGACTATGACGTTGGCGATTTTGTGTGCAGCCTCGGCGACAGCGAGCGCCACCTCAACCGCTGCATCTAAGAGTTTTGCCAACATAAAAACTCACCTCCTCTCGAGCCGGGAGGCGTTTTTATTATAACATTGAATGATCCTACGGTCAATTAAACCGTTGACAGTCGGGAGAAACTTTGCTAGACTGATTGCACATTCGGGGCATAGCGCAGTTTGGTAGCGCACCTGCCTTGGGAGCAGGGGGTCGCAGGTTCAAATCCTGCTGCTCCGACCATTTTTTTTGAGGCGAGATTATCATTATGAGTCAGCAGCAAAATGTTTCTGTCGGCGGCGTCGATGTCGAGACGCTGTTGCGCAAGCAGAAATCCATATTGAAAAATCTTCGGGCGCGTGTCGCCGACGGCAATTTCACCGTCAAGCGCATCGCGCTCCTCAACGGCTCCACCATGACTTATGTCAAGAATCTGATGGAGATTTTTTTATTGCAATCGGGGGTCGCCCCCATTTTTTATGAGTCCGAGTACAATAAGTTCTACGAGGACGCGATGTTCGGTAATCCCGAGCTCGATCAATTCGAGCCTGATATTGTCGTGATCTTTACGAGCGTGGTCAATCTGTCCGAACTGCCGACCGTCGACGACTATGCTCAATCGGTTGAGTCCAAGCTCGATCGGGAGTACCAAAAATTTGTCGACATCTGGCAGAATCTCGATCGGAAATTCCATGCGACGCTCATTCAGAACAACTTTGATCTGCCGTACGAAATGCCGTTGGGAAATTTGGAGGCGGCGGCGCCGTTCGGGCTCAACCGTTTCGTCGAGCGTCTGAACGAACGCTTTGCCGCTTATGCCGACGCCCATGACAATTTTTATATTCACGATCTGCATGGATTATCCGCGCGGATCGGTCTCGATGCTTGGCACAATCGGGCGAAGTACTACGCTTATAAGTTTGCGATGAGCTACGAATGCATGCCCGCCGTCGCGTTCAACATTGCCAAGCTCATTCGCGCGTTGCTCGGCAAGTCGAAGAAGTGTTTGGTGCTCGACCTCGACAATACGTTGTGGGGCGGAGTTATTGCCGACGACGGAGTTGATAATCTGCAGATTGGTCACGAGACGCCCGAGGCTGAGTCCTTCGCCGATTTCCAACGCTACGTCAAGGCACTCAAGCGGCGTGGGATCATTCTCGCCGTCTGCTCGAAGAACGACGCGGACGTTGCCAAGAGCGGCTTCACTCACCCCGACAGCATTTTGAGCGTCGACGATTTTGCGGCGTTCGTTGCCAATTGGGAGCCGAAGAACGTCAACATCGAACGGATTGCCGCCGAACTCAACATCGGGCTCGACAGTCTGGTTTTCATTGATGATAATCCCGTCGAGCGGGCGATAGTTCGAGAGAATTTGCCGACGGTTGCGGTGCCCGAGGTCGATCCCAACGATGTGTCGTCGTACATTCGGTCGATTGAGCTCAACGGATATTTCGAGACGGTTGCCATTTCCGAAGACGATCGCCGACGGAGCGAGCAATATCGGGAGCGGAGTGCTCGACGGCATGCGGCGACGACGTTCGGCAACTACGATGATTTTCTGAGATCGTTGGAGATGCGGGCGGAGATTGCGCCGTTCCGCTCGGTGTACTTTGATCGCATTGCTCAACTGACGAACAAGACCAATCAATTCAATCTGACGACGCGTCGATGCACTCGAGCGGAGATAGAAACGATGGCGAATGATGCTCGATATGTGACGCTCTACGGTCGATTGGTCGACAAGTTTGGAGACAACGGGCTGGTGACGGTGGTGGTCGGCGAGCGGCGCGGCAACGAGCTTCACATCGTTCTCTGGCTGATGAGTTGTCGAGTATTGAAGCGCGGGCTCGAAGATACGATGCTCGATTGCCTTGTGACGGAGGCGCGGGCTCGAGGGCTCGACAGACTGATCGGATTGTACATACCGACGTCGAAAAATAAGATGGTCGAAGGCATGTATGAGGGCATGGGCTTTCAACGGTTGAGCTCGACGGACGCGGGAGTGCAATGGGCGCTTGACGTTGAAGGATATGAACCGCGCGGAAAATTTATAACGGTTGAGGGGGCGACGGCATGAAGATACATCACATCGGTTATTACGTGGCGGACATTGACGAGGCGCGCGCCGCTTTCCAAAAGTTGGGCTATCGGATCGCGTCGCCCCGCGTTCTCGACGATGCTCGGAAGGTCTTCATTCAGTTTGTCGAGCATGAAAATATCATGATGGGGGGGGGTTGACGCGGATTGAACTTATCGCGGCGGCGGAGGGTTGCACGCTGTTCAATCGACTGAAGAAGATCGGCAGCACGCCCTATCATATTTGCTACGAGTGCTCGGACTTGGACGAGAGCATTTCGGATTTGCGATCGGATAATTTTATGTTGATACGCGAGCCGCAATCGGCGGTTGCGATCGATAACAGGCGCGTCGCATTCATGTACAGCAATGCGATCGGGCTCATTGAACTTTTGGAGTGCAAAGGAGAAATTTAAATGACCAACGAACAGATTCTCAGCGAGATGCAATCGATCTTCCGCGACGTGTTTGACGATGATTCGCTCGAGCTCACGCGCGAGACCAATGCCAATTCGATCGAGGATTGGGATTCGCTCAGCCACATTCGACTGATTGCGGCTCTCGAGAAGCATTTCAATCTCAAATTTAATTTCCGCGAGCTCCAAGACCTCAACGAGGTCGGCGACATGATTGATCTCATCGCCAAGAAGCTCAACGGTTGAGCTCATCATTGGACCAAAAAAAAACGGCGGGGCTGATTACAGTCCTGCCGTTTTCATAAGGCTCAAAACTGAAACAAGCCCCGTCGATAATGACGAGGCTCGCGAAATTTCATATGGCAGGGGCAGAAAGAATTGAACTCTCAACCTACGGTTTTGGAGACCGTTGCTCTACCAATTGAGCTATACCCCTGTGGGGCGATTGATGGGGATCGAACCCATGCGTGCCGGAGCCACAATCCGGAGTGTTAACCGCTTCACCACAACCGCCGTCGAGAGTGTTTCTAAATGTCTAACCGGCGACAACCTATGCTCCCAAGTCGTCTCCAACTCAGTACTTTCGGCGCAGGAGTGCTTAACTGCCGTGTTCGAAAAGGGAACGGGTGGTACCACTCCGCTATCGCCACCGGATTCACCGCATAAGAGCTTCATCTGAAGTAAAGAGCACGACTTATTAGTGCTGGCTCGCTCAACATGTTACCACGCTTACACTCCCAGCCTATCAACCTTGTGTTCTTCAAGGAGTCTTAAGAGAAAACTCATCTCGAGGCGGGGTTCACGCTTAGATGCTTTCAGCGTTTATCCCTTCCGAACGCAGCTTCTCAGCTATACATCTGGCAACATAACTGATTCACCGGCG
>JAFUXN010000004.1 GCA_017477125.1 Selenomonadaceae bacterium | reverse complement strand
CGCATGGCAAATTTCCTTGAGGTCACCACCAACGAGCTCAAGACCACCAATTATATCCTCAAGAAGGTGGCGGTCGAAGCGGAGTCGGCGAACAAAGCCAAGTCGCAGTTCCTTTCTTCCGTTTCCCATGAACTGCGCACACCGTTGAACGCAATCCTGGGCATGGACGAAATGATTCTTCGCGATTGCAAGGACGCGACGATCCTTGAGTACGCGGAGAATATTAGAAACGCCGGCAACAATCTGCTCGGGCTGGTCAATGACATTCTCGACTTCAGTAAGATTGAGGCGGGCAAGATGGAGATCATTCCCGTCGAGTACGCATTGAGCTCGGTGCTAAACGATCTGGTCAACATGATCCAGAAGCGCGCCGAGAAAAAATCTCTCAAGCTGATCGTCAAGGCGGCGCCCGAGCTCCCGACGATCCTCTATGGCGACGAGATCAGGATCAAGCAAGCCGTCACCAACATTCTCACCAACGCCGTCAAGTACACCGAGACCGGCTCCGTCACCATGACCGTCAGCTTCAAAAAGCTCGAGGACAATAAAATTTCGTTGCGGTTCGAGATCAAAGACACGGGCATCGGCATCAAGCCCGAGGACATCAAAAAATTGTTCAACGCCTTCGAACGCATTGAGGAGAAACGCAATCGGACGATCGAGGGCACGGGCTTGGGCATGAACATCACTCAACGCCTCCTCCATCTGATGGGCTCCGATCTCGAAGTGAACAGCGTCTACGGCGAAGGCTCGACGTTTGCATTTTCGATCGAACAGCCGGTGATCAATTGGGAGCCGCTCGGCAATTTCGAGGAGAACTATCATAACATGCTCAGCAAGCGGAAGGCGTATCACGAGAAGTTCACCGCGCCGACCGCTAAAATTCTCGTGGTCGACGACACTCAGCTCAACCTTGCGGTCGTCAAAGGACTGCTCAAGCAGACGCAGATTCAGATCGAGACGGCGGAGTCGGGCTATGAATGTCTGCACCTGGTCACAAAAAATCATTACGATGTGATCTTCCTCGACCACAGGATGCCGGGCATTGACGGTATTGAGTGCCTCCAAAAGATGAAGACACTCCACAACAATCTCAACGATGAGACGCCGGTGATCGCCTTGACCGCCAACGCCGTCAGCGGAGCGCGCGAGCAATACATCAACGCGGGCTTCAAAAATTACGTCTCAAAACCGATCGACAGCGCCGCGCTCGAGGCGATGCTTATAAAATATCTTCCGCCCGACAAAGTTCACATCGCCGACGAGGAGGATAAGCCCGTCGAGGAGAGCAAGCTGCCCGATTGGCTGTCGACGGTCAAAGGGCTCAACACCAAGGAAGGCGTCAAGCATTGCGGCTCCGTCGATGCATATCTCGACACATTGAAGATTTTCGCCGACGCGGTCAAGAGCGGCGTCAATGAGATCGCAGGCTTCTATCAGAAATCCGATTGGAAGAACTACACGACGAAAGTTCATGCGCTCAAGAGTTCCGCGCGGGTGATCGGAGCCGACGAACTTTCGGATCGAGCCAAACGTTTGGAGGACGCGGGCAATTCGGGTTACATCAACGAGATCAGGGAGGGCACGAGCGCATTGCTCGAGCTTTATATGAGTTACGAATCGAAGTTGGCGCCGTTGATCGCCAAGCCTGTCGACACCGACGACAAGCCGTTGATCTCCGACGATGATCTCAGCGAGGCGGTCGAGGCGCTGAAGGAGTCGGCGGCGTCGTTTGATTATGACGGCGTGATGTTTGTGCTCGACGAGCTTGACGGATATCAATTGCCCGACGCTCAGATCGATCGGTTCAAAGCGATCAGAGACGCGGCGTCGAAGTTGGATTGGGAAGCACTGTCGAGAGGGTTGAGCGCATGAAAAATCCGAAGGACGATGCAAACGAAACCGCAGATTGGACGACAGATTTAAGCCGACAACTCACCGTTCGCGCGATCGTCGAGTTTGTGATCATCGCGATCGTGCTGTCAACAATCGGTTGGCTGGTGCACTGCCACGTTATGACGCTGCTCGATGAAGCGATGGAAGAATCGATGCGCCGGCACATCGGCACGCTCACTTACTCCGTCGAACAGCAAATGCAACAGGAATTGACCGAATTGCACATGGGCGCGTCTCTGGTCGAAAGCGGACAGGTCGACGTCAAAGGCATGATCGATGTGGTGATGATCCATAATGTCAACAAACTCGTCGGGATCGTCGGCGACGACGGCTCAACGTTGGTCGGCAACCAATTCCCCGTCGACAGTTTTGAGCTGATCGCGCCCGCCTTCGACGGTCAAGACGTGGTGGTTTATAAGAAGGGCGTCGGGATTATTTTCGCGGCGCCGATGCGTATCAATGGAGAGGTTTACGCCGTCTACAACATTTACAACGACAAAAACATTCACAACGGGCTGGGCGTGGTGAGTTACGATGGTCAAGGGCGCGTGACGATCGGATATAAGACGGGCGATTGGACGGAGATATCGCTTGGACCCGACAACGGGGAATTCTATGATGAGCTCGGCAAGAATCCGAACTTCCTCGTGGAGTATCGAACGGCGATCCTCGACGATACGATCAACTATGGCAAGGTGGTCAAGCATTTCGAGTTTGACGGCGAGAATTATATGATCTTCAGCTCGCTGCTCAGCAATGAGGACTTTGCGATCTTCGGCATCGTCAAGCGAGACGTGATGGCGATCGGCATCGATTACATTCACGCCGTGATGATCGGAGTGGCGGGGCTGTTGATCTTCATTCTGATCATGATCGGTCGATATCTGATCAAATCGATCGAGAACAAGGAGCTCCAACGCGAGAAGCAACTCGCCGATCGCTCCAATCAGATGAAGAGCGATTTCTTAGCGAACATGAGCCATGAGCTAAGGACGCCGTTGAACGCAATCCTCGGCATGGACGAAATGATCTTGCGCGGCTCGCGAGAGAATGACACCGTCGAGTGCGCGGAGAACATTCGAATTGCGGGCAACAACCTCCTCGGGCTCGTCAATGACATCTTGGACTTCTCGAAGATCGAAGCGGGCAAGATGGAGATCATCAACGTCGATTACCAATTGAGCTCGGTGCTCAACGATCTGGTCAACATGATTCACCCGCGCGTCGACAAGAAGGGACTTCAATTGATCGCCAACGCCGACGAAAATTTGCCGACCATGCTCTTCGGCGACGAGATCAGGATCAAGCAGGTCGTCACCAACATTCTCACCAACGCCGTCAAGTACACCGAGAAGGGTTCGGTCACGCTCACCGTCGACTTCAAAAAAATTGCCGACGATAAAATTCTGCTGCGGTTCGAAGTCAAGGACACCGGCATCGGCATCAAGCAGGAAGACATTCCGAAACTGTTCAGCGCGTTCGAGAGGATCGAGGAGAAACGCAATCGAACGATCGAGGGCACGGGGCTGGGCATGAACATCACTCAAAAACTCCTGCAGTTGATGAACACCAAGCTCAACGTGTCGAGCGTGTACGGCGAGGGCTCAACGTTCAGTTTCGAAGTCGAACAACGCGTGCTCGATTGGACGCCGCTCGGCAATTTCGAAGAGGCGTTCCGCAATTCGCTGACCCAACGCAAGATTTACCACGAGAAGTTCATCGCGCCGACCGCCAACATTCTCGTCGTCGATGACACTGTCATGAATCTGACCGTCGTCAAGGGACTGCTCAAGCAGACGCGCATACAGATCACGACGGCGGAGTCGGGCTTTGAATGTCTCGATCTGGTGCGTCAACGGAAGTTCGATATAATCTTCCTCGACCACCGCATGCCGACCATGGACGGTATGGAGACGCTTCAAAAGATGCGCGAGCTCGACGATAATCTCAACGATGAGACGCCGGTGATCGCCTTGACCGCCAACGCGATCAGCGGAGCTCGCGAACAATATCTGGCGGCGTCGTTCAGGGATTATCTCTCAAAGCCGATCGATCCCACCGCGCTCGAAACCATGATCATGAAGTACCTGCCGCCCGAAAAAATTGAGGAGGCGCCCGACGACGATCGGATCGAGCCGCCGAAACTCGATCTGCCCGATTGGTTGACGGCGATCGACGGCATTGACGTTCAAAAGGGCGTGGGGCATTGCGGCTCGGCGGAGGATTACCTCAATGCGCTGAAAGTCTTCGCTCAATCGATCAAGGACAACGCCGACGAGATCGAAAGCATGTTCCGCGCGGAGCTGTGGAAGGATTACACGACCAAAGTTCATGCGCTCAAGTCGACGGCGCGAGTGATCGGAGCCGAAACGTTATCGGATCTGGCGAAGGCAATGGAGGACGCGGGCAACGCCAACGATCTCGATGCGATCAGAAAATCGACGGCGCCGTTGCTCGAGATGTACAGATCATTTGCCGATAAATTGTCGCCGCTGATCGAGCGGTCGGACGACGAGGACAAGCCGCCGATCACCGAAGACGATCTCAATGAGGCGGTCGAGGCGTTGAGAGAAGCCGCCGCGTCGTTCGATTACGACAGCGTGACCTTCATACTCGATCAGCTTGACGAGTATCGACTGCCCGACGATCAGATCGAGCGGTTCAAGCGGATCAGAGTATCGGCGTCGAAGTTGGATTGGGAAGAACTGTTAAGAGGGCTGGACGCATGAAAAAATCAAAACTCCTCAACATGACGGTGATGCAGGCAGCCGCAGAGTTCATGGTGGCGGCGATCTTGTTGAGCCTGCTCGGGTGGCTGGCGCACTGTCGAGTGAATCAATTGCTCGATGAGACGCTCGAAGAAGCACTGCTCAAACACATGAAGACGCTGGCGTACTCGGTCGAAAACCAATTCCATCAGGAGATCGCCGAAATTCAGGACGGGGCGTTGATGGTCAAGCGCGGTTGGATCACGCCGAAGGATCTGATCGAGATCGCAAAGATACAGGGGCAGGGCTCGACGATCGGGATCGTGCAGGACGACGGCACGACGCTGGTCGGCGATCAATTTCCAAAGAACAAGCTCGAAATACTGTCGTCGGTGTTCGCGGGTCGACCGGTGATCTCTTATGACAGTCGGCTCGGATTGATCTTCGCGGTGCCGACGTCCATCAACGATCGGCGTTGCGCCTACTATGAGACTTACAACGATGAGATGCTCAAGGAAGAATTTGGCGTGTACTTCTACGACGGCGCGGGCATCGTGACGCTCGGCTATCGTTCGGGCGAGTGGACGGAGATATCTTACGACACCAAGAATTTGGGATTGTTTTATCGGCAGTCCACCGACGTAAATTACAAAATGATTTTCCAAACCGAAGTGGTTGACGTGTTGAAGCACGAGAGCCAGGCGATTGCCCGATACAATTACCGCGACAACGATTACTTCACGTTCGGGATCAAAATTCTCGGCAAGGACTTCGCGCTCTACGGTTGCGTGCCTTACGAGGCGATCGCCGTCGGCATTGAGTACGTCCACGTCGCGATGCTCGCCGTCTTTGTCATGTTGTTCCTGGTGCTGCTGATCGTCGCGCGCTACCTCGTCAAGTCGGTCGAGAACAAAGAACTTCAACACGAGAAGCAATTGGCGGATCAAGCAAGCAAAACCAAGAGCGATTTCTTAAGCCAAGTTTCCCACGAGCTGAGGACGCCCCTCAACGCAATCTTGGGCATGGACGAAATGATCTTGCGCTCGACGAATGAGCCGTCGCTGCTCGAATACGCGGAGAACATTCATAACGCGGGCAACAACCTCCTCGGGCTGGTCAATGACATTCTCGACTTCAGTAAGATAGAAGCGGGGAAGATGGAGATCATTCCCGTCGATTATCAATTGAGTTCGCTGCTGAATGATCTGGTCAACATGATCCACACGCGCGCAGAAAAGAAGGGCTTGGATTTCATAGTCAACGCGCCGCACGATCTGCCGACGCTCCTTCACGGCGACGAGATCAGAATCAAGCAGGTCGTCACCAACATCTTGACGAACGCGGTCAAGTACACCGAAAAGGGATCGGTCACGATGAAGGTCGAGTTCCAAAAGATCACCGACGATCGCATCTTGCTCTGGTTCGAAGTGAAGGACACCGGCATCGGCATCAAGCCCGAAGACCTTCCCAAACTGTTCAGCGCGTTCGAACGGATCGAAGAGAAGCGCAATCGGACGATCGAGGGCACGGGGCTGGGCATGAACATCACTCAACGATTATTGCAGATGATGAACAGCAAGCTCAACGTGTCGAGCGTCTACGGGCAGGGCTCGAATTTCAGTTTCGCGGTCGAACAGAAGGTGCTCGATTGGACTCCGCTCGGCGACTTCGAAGAGGCGTTCCGACATTCGCTCACTCAACGGAAGGTCTACCATGAAAAATTCACCGCGCCCGACGCAAAAATTCTCGTGGTCGACGACACGGTGATGAATCTGACGGTGGTCAAAGGACTGCTCAAGCAGACGCGCATACAGATCACGACGGCGGAGTCGGGCTACGAATGTCTTGATCTGGTTCGACAAGAGAAGTTCGATATCATCTTCCTCGATCACCGTATGCCGAGCATGGACGGGCTTGAGACCTTGCAAGAAATGAAGAAGCTCGAGCGAAATCTCAATCAGACGACGCCGGTGATCGCTTTGACCGCCAACGCCATCAGCGGAGCGCGCGAACAATATTTGGCGGCAGGCATGAGCGACTACCTCACAAAACCGATCGATCCGAACGCGCTCGAGACGATGATCATGAAGTACTTGCCGCCGGAGAAGATCGGAGCGGCATCTGATCAGCCGACGGTCGTTGAGGAGCCGAAGATCGATCTTCCCGAATGGTTGTCGACGATCGATGAGATCAATGTGTTTGAAGGCGTGAAGCATTGCGGCTCGGCGGAGGATTATCTCAACGCGTTGACCGTCTTCGCTCAATCGATCGAGAGTAATGCCGACGAGATCGAAGGCATGTTCCGCGCGGAGGATTGGAAGAACTACACGACGAAAGTGCATGCGTTGAAGTCGACGGCGCGAGTGATCGGCGCGGCGGAGTTATCGGATCGAGCAAAGCGCATGGAGGACGCGGGCAATGCGGGCGACGTTGATCTGATCAAAGCCTCGACGGAAGCATTGTTGGATCAGTATCGATCGTTTGCAAAAAAATTATCGCCGTTGATCAAGCGATCGGACGACGATGCGGACAAGCCTTTGATAGGCGATGACGAGTTGGCTGAGGCGCTCGAGGCGTTGAGGGAGATGTCGGCGTCGTTCGATTACGACAGCGTGATTTTCGTGCTCGAGAGCCTTGACGAGTATCGATTGCCCGACGATCAGATCGATCGGTTCAAGCGGATCAGAGCGGCGGTGTCGAAGCTCGATTGGGAGGCTGTGCAGGCGGCGCTCAACTAAGATTTTTGCAGCGACCAATGATATCTGTACATGTGTTCGACCTTCTCAATCGCGCCCTTGAAAAACTGCCGATAAAATCTCATGACGGCTCCATGGTCGAGCCTCACGTTGAACTGCAACTTGCGACAGTGCTCGAGCACGTGCCGAAAGAAATGCCCCGACAATTTCACGCCCGCCGATTGCCGACGGAACTTCTCAACCGCATACCAACGTCGGCAATCCGCCTCGTCCTCCGACAGCCGCTCGAAGATCATCCAACCGCAGACCTCGCCCTTTTACAATCCGATCAACGTCAGATCACCGTCGCACTTCGGGAAATCCGTCGGCAACCATCTGCCATTTTCTTCAATCTCGTCGCGCAACACCTCAAGCTGTCGATGCATGCCCTCATCGCATTGCGCCCAACTCATGAACGTATAGCCTTCGCGCTCAAGACGCTCCGCCGTGTATAATCGTTCGTGATTCTGTCGAGCCGTCGGCTCGTACAGATAATCGAGCGTGACTTCGCCGTCTTCCGATCGATACAAATACGCTTGACCGATCTGCCGCCCCTCGAGCATCACCTCATACATGAGATCATTCACGTCGGGCGAGTTGTCCTTCACCTCGATCAATTTCAAGCCGTTCATCGCTCAATCGCCCCCGCCGAATATCTCTCCGGGTGTCGTGTGCTTCTTCCATATATCGAGCGTCTGTTTCGGATCGGTCGTCTTCGTCAGCGTTTGACGCTCGTCCTCATCGATCCGCGACAGCGATTCGCGCCAGCTCTTGGACATCTCAACCGTCCGATCCTTCGCCCACGCCTCTCGACATTCAAACTGCAACACATGATCAAACTCCGCTTTGAACTCGTCGCAAAAGCCCTTCTTGAGCGTCCCGTAATGTCGATAAACCAGATCGGCACAGCCTCCGCCGCATTGCATCACGTACGGACATTCGCGACAGCCCTCAAGGTTGTGCACCCGACGCGTCCGCCACTTGGGCATTTCCAAATTGAATCGGAATCGATTGAGCTCGGTATCGACCCTGCCGATCGCACGCGCGTCATTGCCCACCGCTCCCCAACACGGATATATCTGCCCCGACGCATCGATCACCATCATGCCGCTTTCCGCTCCGCAATGCGCCGCTTTGGGATAAGAGTACGTCTTCCTCTCGAGCATTTTTTTGACGGTGCCATCGTTGGAACTGTAATATGTGTCAAGCTCAAACGCCTTCTCCTCGTCGAGCACGAGCTCTTTGAGCTTCGCAAGCACATCAACGTCGGTGAGCTCGTCGGCGGGATCGGGACTCGTGCCGGGCAACACCGCCTTGCAGTAGTATGAGAAGTTGGGCTTATCGATAAAGCCATGCGCCTTAAACTCTTCGATGAGCTTACTCAAATTGTCGAGGTTCCGGCGATCAACGTTGATCCGCAAGTTGATTTTGATCCCGCGCTCGAGTGCCAACCCCACGTTCTTAATGATCCGCTCATAGCTCGACCCGCCGTCGATCGACGGACGCCGACGATCATGCATCTTGCCCACACCGTCGAGCGTGATCTGTAAGCTGTCAAATTTGAACTCGTCGATCAGATCGAGATAATGCTCCAAATCATATCCGTTGGTGATCGCATCGATCTTCATCCCCATGTCTCGACAGTGCTCACAGATGTTGCGAACGGTCTCGATGTTCGACGCCAGCAGCGGCTCGCCTCCGTACAGGGTGCAATCGCCGAGCTTCTTGCCCTGCTCGCGATACTTCTTCATCTGCTCGAACACGCCGGCAATGATCTCGGGGCTCATCACACGCTCCAGCCATGCCTGCCCGCGCGTCAACCGATGCCTCTCACTGCAGTACGTACAACGGAAATTGCAGTTATACGTCGGCATCATGACGAGATCAACGGCATTTTGATCGAAGAAGTGCAGCGTCAATCGCGACAGGATTTTCAAATCGTCGGCTTCGGTTTGGCGCTCGACCAGATGCCCCCGACGCACGAGACGCTCATGCATGTCGGCGTCGAGCCCGATCGGTTGAGTGTTTGATTGTTGAGCGTCTCTGATGATGTCGGCGGTCTGTTGATCGACCGCGTCTATCGCTCCGTACAGTCCGTTGAACAAAATATATTTGTCGTCGACCAACGGCAGAATCACTTCGTGTTTGCGGACCTGCTCATTCATGTAAGTACCTCCATAAAAAAAGTTGAGGTCGCGAATGCGTTGCAAGACGCCGACCCGCGACCTCACATCATCAATTCAACGATTGTGCCGTTCACACTTATTACTTCACAGGCGCAAGTTGCGGCCGTCGCAATAATTCTTGCAATCCTTGCCGCCGGCTACCGCATCAAGCTCCTCGTCGCTAACGTGCACGTCGGTGAGCTCGGCGAAGTATGCCTCAGCCTCCTCGTCGTTCAGCTCGATCCCTTCCGACTTCGCCAACTCCTGAAGCTCCGCAACGCTTTTGCACGCAGACGCCTTCGATATCTGCTCTTTCGAGAACTCCATCGCCATATTTCTCACCTCCTTTCGTTGAACGCTCGCCTCTTATCATTTCTTGCCCTTACAAGAGCATGGTTTGTTAGGTCTCCGGGTGTCTCTCTTGCCGCCGGCAACAGCGTCAAGCTCGTCATCGCTCACTCGCACGCTGTTGAGCTCCGCGAAGTACGTCTCTGCCTCGTCGTCCGTCAGCTCGATTCCTTCCGACTTCGCCAGCTCCCGAAGCTCTGCAACGCTCTTGCACGCCGCCGCCCTCTCGATCTGTTCTTTCGAGAACTCCATTGCCATCGTTCTCACCTCCTCTCGTTGAGCGACCAATAATATCTGTACGCGTATTCGACATTCTCGATCGCATCTTTGAAGAACGTCCGATAAAATTTCATCACCGATTCGTCTTTGACGCGCACATCGAACCGCAGCCGCTTGCATTTCTCTCTGATGTGTCGGAAGAAGTGCCCCGACATCTTCACGCCCGCCGATTGCCGTCTGAATTTCTCAACCGCGTACCACCGTTTGCAATCCGCCTCGTCCTCCGATAAGCGCTCCAAGACCATCCAGCCGCAGACCTCGCCGCGATACAGCGCCACCAACGTCAAGTCCGCATCGCATTTCGGAAAATCCGTCGGCAACCAATCCATGTGCGTCGCCGCCGTCTCGTCCCTCAATCCCTCGAGCTGTCGACGCACATCATCATCGCATTGCGCCCAACTCATGAACGTGTAACCCTCACGCTCCAGACGCTCCGCCGTGTACAATCGCTCGTGATTCTGTCGAGCCGTCGGTTCCATGCTCACATAAAATTTCCGTTCGCTGTCTCGACGCTCAACACGCAACCCGATCACCGCCCGCGACACATTCAGCCAAGGATCGTCCTTCTCTGCGCGCGGCTCGGGATATGCCTTATACATTTCCATCGACGCGACGCCGTACTCCTGCCGCGTCTTTTTTAATCCCTCCAACAACACATGACCCATCAGCCGCGGCGATCTTTTATCGAGCTCGACCGCAAGATTGTCGATCGAAAACGCCTTGCCCCCACCGTTGAGCTTCAACAGCAGTTGCCCGATCCTCTCGCCGTCGACCACCACGCTCAGATCATATTCGCGAGCAGTCTTCTTCGCTTCAATCAATTCCAAGCCTTTCATGGTTCCCCCAATCGTCGCCTCCCGTCAACATCGAGCGCACCGTACAATCCGTTGAACAAAACATATTTGTCGTCGACACACGTACCGGCTCACATATCCGTATTCATTTCGTGGTCGAGGCAGTGTTCGCACTTACCGCCCGACACCGCATCAAGCTCATCATCGCTGACATGCAAGTTATTGAGCTCGGCGAAATATGCCTCTGATTCCTCGTCCGTCAGCTCAATGCCTTCGCTCTTCGCCAATGCCTGAAGTTCTTCGGCACTCTTGCACGCCGTCGCCTTCTGCATTTGTTCAGTCGTCAGTTTCATTTTCATTGCCTCCCATCAGTTCTTTGACCCTTCGACAGCTCGGCGAAATATGCCTCCGCCTCCTCGCTCGTCAGCTCGACGCCCTCCGCCGCCGCGAAGGCGACTGACCACGCTCAACAATCTTTCGGGCATTCGTCTTCTTTGCCGCCGCCCGCCACCGCATCAAGCTCATCATCGCTCACTCGCACGTCGTTGAGCTCGGCGAAGTAAGCCTCTGCTTCCTCATCTGTCAGCTCAATGCCTTCGCTCTTCGCCAATGCCTGAAGCTCCTCGGCACATCAGTTCTTTGACCGTCGTGTACTTCTTCCAAGTGTCGAGCGTCCGTTGAGGCTCGGTCGTCTTCAACAGCGTTTGACGATCCTCATCGCTGAACTTCGACAAAACTTCTCGCCAGCTCTTTGACATCTCAACCGCTTGAGCCTTCGACCATGCCTCTCGACACTCAACCTGCAACACATGATCGAACACTTCTCGAAATGCATTGCACGTGCCCCGCATGATCGTCCCGTTCCGATTGAACGCCGGCGCCGCGCAACCGCCTCCGCATTGCATCACGTACGGACATTCGCGACACGGCTCAATGTTGTGCACTCGACGCGTTCGCCACTTGACCAGGTCGAAGTTGAACAGAAACCGACCGCTCGTCTCATCGATCTTGCCGATCGTCAATCGCTCGTCGCCAACCAAAATTTGACACGCATAGATGTCGCCCGACGGATCGATAATAATCATGCCACGCATCGCGCCGCAGTAGCTCGCTCGGTACTGAGGATAATGCCGCTTGTCGAGAATGCTCCCGACCAACCAGCGACACACACTGTATTGCCGCTCGTGCTCGAGCGAATAATCCTCGTCGCCGGTGAGCTCCCTCAATCGCTCAAACACATCAACATCAGTGAGCTCGTCGGCAGGATTGGGATTGGTGCCGGACCTCACCGTGTTGAAGTAATACATGAAATTCGGATTGCCGACGAAGTCGCGTCTGTCGAACTCGTCAATGAGCTTGCCCATGTCGTCGAGATTTTGTCGATCGACGTTCACGCGCAACTTGACGGTGATCCCGCGCTCGAGCAAACGCCCCACATTCTCAACTATGCGCTCATAACTCGAGCCGCCGCCCATCAACGGACGCCTCCGATCATGCATCTTGCCCACGCCGTCGAGCGTGATCTGCAACTTCGTAAATTTGAACTCGTCGATCAGATCGAGATAATGCTCCAAATCATATCCGTTGGTGATCGCATCGATCTTCATTTCCATGTCTCGACAGTGCTCACAGATGTTGCGAACGGTCCCGATGTTCGACGCCAACAACGGCTCGCCTCCGTACAGGGTACAATCGCCGAGCTTCTTGCCCTGCTCGCGATACTTCTTCATCTGCTCGACCGCATGCAACTTCAACCGCGACAAAATTTTTAAGTCCTCGGCTTCGGTCTGCCGATCGATCAGATATCCCCGACGCACGAGACGATCACGCATGCCTTCTTCGAGCTCGAGCGGTTGATCATTCGATTTCTGAGCCGCGCGAAGAATAACGGCGGTGCGCCGATCGATCACATCGAGCGCACCGTACAATCCGTTAAACAAAATATATTTGTCGTCGATCAACGGCAAAATCAATGCGCGGCGACTGACCACGCTCAACAATCTTTCGGGCATTCGTCTTCTTTGCCGCCGCCCGCCACCGCATCAAGCTCATCATCGCTCACTCGCACGTTGTTGAGCTCGGCGAAGTACGCCTCTGCCTCCTCGTCCGTCAGCTCAATGCCTTCGCCCTTCGCCAATGCTTGAAGCTCCTCGGCACTCTTGCACGCCGTTGCCTTCTGCATTTGTTCAGTCGTCAGTTTCATTTTCATCGTCTCCCATCAGTTCTTTGACCGTAGTGTACTTCTTCCAAGTGTCGAGCGTCCGTTGAGGATCGGTCGTCTTCAACAGCGTTTGACGATCCTCATCGCTGAACTTCGACAGAACTTCTCGCCAGCTCTTGGATATCTCGACCGCTTGAGCCTTCGACCATGCCTCTCGACACTCAACCTGCAGCACATGATCGAATGCCTCCCGATACACGTCGCAAAACCCCTTCATGATCGTGCCGTAATGACTGTAAGCATGCGCCGCGCAACCGCCTCCGCATTGCATCACGTAAGCGCACTCCCGACATGGCTCAATGTTGTGCACCCGACGCGTCCGCCATTTGACTATGTCGAGATCAAAATTGAATCGACCGCTCGCCTCATCGACATGCCCGACCTCTTGATTATCCTTGCCGACCATGTCCCAACACGTGTAGATGTCGCCCGCCGCGCCAATCACACACATGCCGCCCTCCGCTCCGCAGCTCGAACCTCTAAGCGGCGGATATCTCTTCTTGTTGAGTATGTCGTCGAGGCTCCGTTGGCAACTGTGATACACCGAATCACGCTCGAAGGCATCGCGCTCCTCAAGCCCGAGCTCTTTGAGCTTCGCAAACACATCAATGTCGGTGAGCTCGTCGGCGGGATTGACTGCCGTGCCGGGCAACACCGCCTTGCAGTAGTACGAGAACTCGGGCTTATCGGTGAAGCCATGCGCCTTGAACTCGTCGATGAGTTTGCTCAAACTGTCGATATTCTGTCGATCCACGTTGATCCGCAAGCTGATTCTGATCCCGCGCTCGAGTGCCAATCCCACGTTCTTCATGATCCTCTCATAGCTCGAGCCGCCGTCGATCGACGGACGCCGACGATCATGCATCTTGCCCACACCGTCGAGCGTGATCTGCAACGTCGTAAACTTAAACTCGTCGATCAGATCAAGATAATGCTCCAAATCGTAGCCGTTGGTGATCGCGCCGATCGTCATCTCCATGTCTCGACAGTGCTCACAGATGTTGCGAACGGTCTCGATGTTCGACGCCAGCAGCGGCTCGCCTCCGAACAGCGTGCAACTCTTGACGCTCTTGCCCTTGTCCCGATACGCCTTCAACTGTTTGAAGATCTGATGATGTCGGCGGTGCGTTGATCGATCACATCAACCGCTGCATACAGCCCGTTGAATAAAATAAAATTGCCGTCGACGAAGGGAACAACCAACGCGTGACGGCTCACAACCTTGTCCGTAATAACCATCTCCCGAAAATAATCGTGTCGAGTGCTCAATCGACCCACGCCTCTTGCAAAGTGACAGGCATCTTGCTCAGATCGCCCGCCTTGCTCCAAATGTCGAGCGTCTGTTTGGGATCGGTTGTCTTCAACAGCGTCCGACGCTCCTCCTCATCGAACTTCGACAGCGGCTCGCGCCAGCTCTTGGACATCTCAACCGTCTGATCCTTTGCCCACGCCTCTCGACACGCATACGGCAACAGCCAATTGAATATCTCCTTGAAAGTATCGCAAAACGGTTTCATGATTGAGCCGTTCCGATTAAACGCTTGTGCCGCGCAACCTCCGCCGCATTGCATCACGTAAGGGCATTCGCGGCACTCCTCAATGTTCTGCACTCGACGCGTACGCCACTTGACCAGGTCGAAATTGAAATTGAATCGCCCGCGCTCCACATCAAGCTTGCCGATCGACAACACATCAAAGCTCCGTACGGCCCAACATGCAAACACCTTCCCCGATGCGTCGACCGCCGCCATATTCCCTGCCGCACCGCAATTCTTCGCGCGGAGCATGAGATATCTGTCGGGGCTCAAATCGTGCAGAATGTCTTGACCGCATACACTGTAAGCCGACTCGTGATTGATAGCCTCCCGTTCGCTGTAACCAAGCTCTCTCAGCTTCTCGAACACATCAATATCATTGAGCTCAAGCGCGGGCTCGGCAGCCGTGTCGGGCATCACCGATTTAAAGTAATAATCGCAATTGGGGTGATCGATAAAGCCGCGCGCCTTGAAATCGTTGAGCAACTCACCCAGCTCATCGATGTTCTGTCGATCGACGTTGGTACGCAACCGAATGTTAATGCCGCGTTCAAGCGCCGCCGTGACGTTCTTGACAATGCGCTCATAGCTTGAGCCGCCTCCCGCCACCGGACGCCGACGGTCGTGTTTGGCGCCAACGCCGTCGAGCGTGATCAGCAGCGAATCAATATTGAACTCCTTGATCAGATCGAAGTAAGCATCGAGCTCATAGCCGTTGGTGAATACGCTGATCGGCAAGTCGAGCTCACGACAGTGTTCGCAGATGCGCCGAATGGTTTTGATGTTGCGCGCAAGAAACGGTTCGCCGCCATGGATCGTGCAGGAGAGGAGTTGCCGTCCCTGCTCCCGATACTCCCTCATTTGATCGAAGACCGCATCGATCTGTTCCAAGCTCATGATGCGTTCGAGCCACTCCTGCCCGCGCCGCAATCGATATCTCTGATAACAATACGTGCAACGGAAATTGCAGTTGTAGGACGGGGTTATGACGAGCATCACCGTTCTCCGATCAAAGCAATGCAATTTCAGGCGCGAGAGGATTTTCAAATCATCGGCTTCGGTTTGACGCTCGACCAGATGCCCTCGACGGATCAGACGTTCGCGCACGTCCTCATCGAGCTCGGTCGGAGCGCCGTCGCCTTGTTGAGCGTCGCGAATGATGTCGGCGGTTCGAGCATCAACCACGTCGATTGCTCCGTACAGCCCGTTGAACAGAATGAATTTGTCGTCGATCAACGGCAGGATCAATTCATGGCGGCTGACCGTTTTACTCATTGCCATTTCCTCCCAATAAATGTTGTGACCTTCGGCGCCTCGCTTCTACCAATCTTTTTCGCCGAGGCAGCCTTCGTCTTCTTCGGGGCACTTGCTGCTCCCGCCCGCCACTGCGTCAAGCTCCTCGTCGCTCACGTGCACGCTGTTGAGCTCGGCGAAGTAAGCCTCCGCTTCCTCGTCCGTCAGCTCAATGCCCTCGGCTTTCGCCAACGATCGCAGTTCCTCGGCGCTCGCGCATGCACGTGCCTTCGTCAGCTGCTCCTCAGTCAGTTTCATGTTCGCTGCTCCTTTTAAATCCGCCGACGTGTTTGCCGGCATCTCACGCCGCTTCCATTAATAGAGGTTGCATTGGGACAGACCGCCGCAATCATCTTTACAATAGCTGTCGCAATCCTTACCGCCCGCTACCGCGTCGAGTTCCTCGTCGCTCACGTGTACGTTGTTGAGCTCGGCGAAGTACGCCTCCGCTTCCTCGTCCGTCAGCTCAATGCCCTCGGCTTTCGCCAACGCCTGAAGTTCCTCCGTACTCGTGCATGCACGTGCCTTCGACAGTTGTTCCTCAGTCAGTTTCATGCTCTCGCCTCCTCTCAAGGTCGCTGCCATGCTTGTCCATCAAGCACTCATCCTAATAAGTCGGGGTGCTTTATTTCAAACGGATTGCCGCAGTTTTGATTGGTGCACTTGCCGCCCGCCACCGCGTCAAGCTCCTCATCGCTCACGTGCACATCGTTGAGCTCGGCGAAGTACGCTTCCGCCTCTTCGTCGTTCAGCTCAATGCCCTCGCTCGCCGCCAACGATCGAAGTTCCTCCGCGCTCTTGCATGCACGCGCCTTCGTCAGTTGTCCTTCCGTCAGTTTCATGCTCTCACCTCCTCTCAAATTCACCGATGTGTTTGTTATCGACCGTAAGGCACTCGGCAATCGTCATTGCATTTGTCTTTGCCGCCCGACACCGCATCGAGCTCCTCGTCGCTCACATGCACATCGTTGAGCTCGGCGAAGTACGCTTCTGCCTCGTCTGCCGTCAGCTCGAGCCCCTCGGTCGCCGCCAACGATCGAAGTTCCTCCGCGCTTTTGCATGCGCGCGCCTTCTCGAGTTGTCCTTCCGTCAGTTTCATGCTCTCACCTCCTCTCACATTCGCCGGTGTTTTTGTCATCGACCGAAAGGCACTCGGCAATCGTCATTGCATTTGTCTTTGCCGCCCGACACCGCGTCAAGCTCCTCATCG
>JAFUXN010000024.1 GCA_017477125.1 Selenomonadaceae bacterium | reverse complement strand
TTCAACTGTCACCTTATCACTTTGGATCATTCTCCGTTGGCGATTGTTTCTGCGCAACTGAAACAGGAGCGAGCCGCCGCATGAGCAGGCGGGCGCTCCCTCTTCAATCGTCACCCCGTCGCTCAATCCTGCTTCATTGCCGCGTTGAGCCGCTCGAGCTTGCCGTTCATCGTATCGACGTAGCCGGGACGTATGTCCGCTTTGATCAGCACTTCCGTCCTGATCCCGCGCTCCGCCAACACCATCGTCGCGCGCTTCACCACCGACATCACTTCGTCCCAATCGCCTTCGATCTCCGTGAACATCGACGACGTTTTATTCGGCAGCCCCGACTCTCGAATGACCTTCACGACCTCCGCAACATGCGACGCAAGTTCCTCGCCCACGCCCAACGGCGCAATCGATACCGCTATCAACGTGTTCATCAATCAAACCTCCTCGAGCCGCAACGCATTCGTCACCACGACGTGCGTAGAGTTTTCGTAGAGCGCATCGAGGAACGCCACTTTGAAACTCGCCGGCGCTATCGTGTTCGACGCCGCAAACATTCCCGCCGCATTGAACGCCGCCGTCGCCGTCAACGCCGCCGTAAATGGATCGCTCACCGCCAGATACACCGCCATCACTCCGCCCAACGAGCAGCCGCTTCCCGTGATCTTTGTCATCAACGGCGAGCCGCCCGACGAGTACGCTATCAACTTGCCGTCAGTGATCAGATCTTCCGCTCCGCTCACCGCCACCGCTCCGTTGATGTGCCGAGCGAGAATGATTGCCGCCTCCCGCGCGGATTCGACATCATCAGTCGCGTCCACGCCTTTGACGTTCCCGATCGATTCATCGTCGATCAAGCCCCACAATCGAGCCACCGCTATAATCTCCGACGCATTGCCCCGAATGATCGTCGGCGGCGTGTTCTTCATCTGTCGGAGCAATTCCATTCTCAACGCGCTCATTCCAATCCCGACCGGGTCGAGCACCCACGGCGTCTTGTGTTCGGCGAGCGCGCGGATCATTCGTGGCAAGGTTTCTGCGTAGAACGGGAGCGTCGTGCCCATGTTGATGTAAACGGCGGGCGCGATCTCTGCAATCGCTTCGCATTCGTCGGGCAGATAGAGCATCGCCGCCGACCCGCCCGACGCCAGTTGAGCGTTCGCCACAAAATCCTGCGTGACCGTGTTGGTGACCGACGGCGCCAACGGATTTTTGAGCCGCGCCTGCTCGATCGCCTCCCGCATCTTCAATTTGATTTCTGCTTCGTTCAATCTGATCACTCCCCATCAATCGAAAAGGAGCAGCCCGCCGCCGAACTGCTCCTTGAATATTCATTTTGGTGACGCCTATGGGATTCGAACCCATGTAGCCAGCGTGAGAGGCTGGAGTCTTAACCGCTTGACCAAGGCGCCTTTTAATGGTCTGTCGACGCGCCAATCGCATCAACGGTTGGCAGTATACTATACACTTTTGAGATTGTCAAGCGTTTCATGCAATCGGCTCAAAGAATTTTTTTTGCCGAGCAGATAAAGCAGCTCGTTGACGCCGCCGGGCGTGACCTTCTGCCCCGACAGCCCCACCCTCAAGGGCCACATCACCGTTCCGAGTTTCAATTGTGTCGACGCCGCGAATGCTCCGATCGTCTCGCTGATCGTTTCGAGCGTCCAATCATCGATCCGATCAATCTGTTCGAGCGCCGCCTCAATGATCTCGATCGACTTCTCGACGGTGACCTTATTCTTCTTGTTGATAAACAGCTCGGCATCGAAGGCGGGCTTCTCGATCAAAAATCTGATCGAGCCGTTGATCTCGCTGAACTTCGACACGCGCGTCTTGAGCAGGCTTGCAAGGAACTCCCACTTCGATTCAAGATTGTCGTCGAGCTCGACGAAATTCCGCGCGGAGTCGGCGAACGATTGATCGCTCATGCGCTTAAAGTACTCGCCGTTCATCCAATCGAGCTTATCATAATCGAACACCGCCGGCGACTTCGACAGCCCTTCGAGACTGAACGCTTCAATGAGCTCGTCCATCGAAAAAATTTCTTGGTTGGAGTTCTTCGGATTCCAACCCAACAGCGCCACGTAATTGGTGATCGCCTCGGGCAAGTAGCCCGCTTTGATCAGATCGTCGAAACTCGTCGCGCCATGCCTCTTGCTCAACTTTGAGATCGAACCATCGTCGGCTTTGCCCATCACCGGCGCCAGGTGAATGAAGATCGGCAGCTCCCAGCCGAAGAACTGATACAGCAGGACGTGTTTGGGCGTCGACGTGATGAACTCGGTGCCGCGAATGATGTGCGACACCTTCATCAGATGATCGTCGATGACGTTGGCGAAGTTGTACGTGGGCATGCCGTCGCGCTTAAGCAGCACCTGATCTTCGAGCTCGGAGTTGGCGATGGTGATGTTGCCGTGCAGCACGTCGAAGAAGGTTGTCTCGCCCGCGAGCGGCATCTTCTGACGGATCACGTACGGCACGCCGTCGGCAAGATTCTTGGCAATGACGTCGGGATCGAGATCGCGGCAGTGACGATCGTAGCCGCCGAATTTCTTATCGGGCTCGACGGTCGACGGCTCGTCTGATTGCCGGCAGAAACAGCGATAGGCATGTCCGTTCTCGACAAGCTGTTCGGCGTAACGCTTATAGATGTCCATGCGTTGGCTCTGAACGTAGGGCGCAAAGTCGCCGCCGATGTCGGGACCTTCGTCGGGGAAAATCTTCGCGGCGTTGAGAGTGTTCTTTATAAACTCGACGGCGCCCTCAACGTAGCGCGCGCGATCGGTGTCCTCGATGCGCAGAATGAAATCGCCGTCGTTCGATTTGGCGAACAGGTACGCATAGAGGGCGGTGCGCAGATTGCCGATGTGCATGAAACCGGTGGGGCTCGGCGCAAAACGGGTACGAACTCTATCCAATATATCTCCTCCGATCAAAAACGTTTCGAGTTGGCGACGGCAAGAGCAACGGCAAGAGCGTCGGCGGTGTCATCGAGCGCAATCTTCTCCTCGAGTTTCAGCAGTTTGGCGATCATGAACATCACTTGATGCTTGTCGGCGTTCCCGTAGCCCGTCACCGACAACTTGATCTCCGCCGGAGTCAATTCGATCAGCTCGATCGCATTCTTCGCCGCCGCCAACATCACCACGCCTCGCGCTTGACCGACGGGGATCGCCGTCGTTGCGTTCCGACCGAAGAATAATTTCTCCACGCCCATCACGTCAGGTCGATACTTCTTCATCAACGCGTCGACGCTGTCATAAATCTTCTCAAGTCGATCTTGCATGCGCGCCTTCGGACTCGTCTCGATCGATCCAAATTCGAGCGCCGTCAATCGATCGCCCTCAACCTCGATCAAGCCGAAGCCGCATCTCGCCGTCCCGGGGTCAATCCCAAATGAGATCATCAATCCGCAAACTCATAATTGCCGTAGACATTCTGAACATCGTCGTCCTCATCGAGCGCGTCCAACAGATTTTGCATCTTCTCCGCGTCCTTGCCCGCCAACGTCACCGTCGTGTCAGGCACTTGCGTGATCTCCGCCGACGCCGTTTCGATCTTATGTTCCGCCAACGCCGCCTCTATCGCATCAAAATCCTCGGGCGCCGCCGTGATCTCATAAGCCTCATCTTCGGCAGCGAAGTCCTCCGCTCCCGCGTCGAGCGCGATCGTCATCAGCTCATCCTCGTCTTCGAACGCCTCCTTATCTACCACAAACACCGCCTTCTTGTGGAACAGCCAGCTCACGCAACCGTTCTCGCCCAAGTTCCCGCCGTGCTTACTGAATATGTGTCGAACCGATGCCGCCGTTCGATTCCGATTGTCCGTCAAGATGTCGAGCATCAACGCCGCGCCGCCGGGTCCGTAGCCCTCATAAGTGATCTCCTCGTAGTTCGCGCCGTCCGTCGCCCCGAGTCCCTTTTGGATTGCTCGATTGATGTTGTCCTTCGGAATGTTGTTCGCCTTCGCCTTCGACAGCGCCAATTTCAATCTCATGTTGCCCGTCGGATCGGCACCGCCCATTCGAACCGCTATCGTGATCTCTCGACCGATCTTGGTCGTCATTGCGCCGCGGATTGCATCGTTCGCGCCCTTCTTGCGTTTGATGTTCGCCCACTTGGAATGTCCTGACATGTTTACTCTCCTTTGATCAGCTTATAAAATTTCTTCTTGCCGAGCTTGACGACGATCTCTGCGTCGACGATCGTCTCATCGACGTCGGCGATCTTTTTATCATTGACCGACAAACCGTTCTGCGCAATCAGCCTTCGCCCTTCGCCCTTCGACCCGATGATCTTCTGCTCAACCAATACGTCAAGCAACTTGCGCCCGATCATGTTCGCGACGGTGAGCGTCGGCATGTCCTCCGTCGAGCCGCTGAAGATCGATTGCGCTTGACGTTGAGCCGCGTTCGCCGCCTCCTCGCCGTGCACCAGCTTGGTCACCTCATAGGCGAGAGTGATCTTCGCTTCATTGATCTTCTCGTCCTTCAACGCGCTCAACCGATTGACCTCATCCATCGGCAGGAACGTCAACAGCGATAAGCACGTTTTCACGTCGGCATCGTCGACATTGCGCCAGTACTGATAGAAATCGTACGGCGATACCTTCTTCTCGTCGAGCCACAACGCGCCGCCCGCCGTCTTGCCCATCTTCTGACCGTCGGACTTGGTGAGCAATCGGTTGGTCAAGCCGTAGACCGCCCGCCCCGTCTTGCGACGCGTGAGCTCCACGCCCGCTATGATGTTCGACCATTGATCATCGCCGCCCAATTTCATCACGCAATCGTAATCGCCGTTGAGCTTATAGAAATCGTAAGCCTGCATCACCATGTAATTGAACTCGAGGAACGTCAAGCCCTTCTCCCAACGCTGCTTGTAGCATTCGGCGGCGAGCATGCGATTGACGGTGAAATGCGCGCCGACCTCTCTCAACAGATCGATATAGCCGAGCTTGCGGAGCCAATCGCCGTTATTGACCATGAGCGCGCGCCCGTCGCTGAAATCGATGAAGCGGGCGATTTGTTTTTTGAAGCACTCGCAATTGTGTTCGATGATGTCGTCGGTCATGACCTTGCGGAGATCGGATCGACCCGACGGATCGCCGACGGTGCCGGTACCGCCTCCGACCAAACAGATCGGACGATGACCCGCGCGCTGCATGTGAGCCATCACCATGAGCGCGATGAAATGTCCCGCGTGAAGGCTGTCGGCGGTCGGATCGAAGCCGATATAGAATGTAATTTTCTTATTGGCGAGCAGGTCTTTGACCTCATTCTCGTCGGTGCACTGCGCGATGAAGCCGCGCTCTGTCAATGTATCGAAAGCGTATTCTG
The DNA here is from genome assembly GCA_017477125.1 of Selenomonadaceae bacterium. Taxonomy (GTDB): domain Bacteria; phylum Bacillota; class Negativicutes; order Selenomonadales; family Selenomonadaceae; genus Quinella. The sequence goes on along the minus strand of JAFUXN010000024.1, from coordinate 3,097 downwards.
CCAACAAACTCTCTCCGTAGCATTAGTACCGCCCGCAAACGTCGCCGTTGTCGGGCGCGTTGCCCATTAAATTTTTTCGGTCAAAGGGATCGGGAGCGAGCCGCTCCAAATTATTTTCCCGCCCCAATAATTTTTTAAGCTCGACCGCAGGATCGGGAGCGAGCCGCCGGCTTCGAAGGCGGGCGCTCCTCTTTTTATCAGTTACGTCCCTTGCCGACGCTGCCGCCGGGCTCGGGCGCATCATAGTATTCATTATCTCTCGACGGCTCCGTATACGACGGCTCGGGCTCTCGATATGTCGGTTCGGGCTCCCGATACGGTTCGGGCTCGGGCTCCCGATACGTCGGTTCAGGCTCTCGATAACTCGGTTCCGGCTCTCGATATGTCGGTTCGGGTTCCCGATAGCTCGGCTCCGGCTCATAGTACTCGGTTTCTCGACGACTGGGTTCAGGTTCTCGACGTTCAGGCTCCCGACTCGTCGGCTCCGGCTCACGATACGGTTCCGGTTCAGGCTCGTAGTATCTTTGACGCGGCTCCTCCTCCTCGTATTGACGTTGAGGCTTCGGATTGTCGTCTTTGAGCTCGTTGACCTTCTTCGTATTGCGACGACGTACCACCAACGGATCAAAGTCATGCACAGGCACCGACGCCAACGCATTCGTCATGAACGCTTGCCAGATCGTCGCCGGCGTTTGACCGCCCATGATCCCGTCGAGCGGAGTATTATCGTCCATGCCAACCCAAACCCCCGCCACCAGATCGGGCGTGTAACCCACGAACCACGCATCATGATAATCGGAAGTCGTTCCCGTCTTGCCCGCCGCAGGTCGACCGATCGCCGCGCCCGTTCCCGTGCCCTTAGTGATCACGTCCTCGAGCATCGACGTCAAATCTGCCGCCGCCTCCTCATTGAGCACCACTCGACCTTCGGGCAACGCCTGCTCCAAAATTTTTCCGTTCCGATCGAGCACTTGAGTGATCGCCGTGCACGGCACATATACGCCCTTGTTGGCGAACGTCCCGTAGGCGCTTGTCAATTCCAACGGAGTGATCCCGCGCGTCAAGCCGCCCAGCGACGTCGCCAAATTCCTGTCATTGGTATCGCCGTCGAGCACGAACGACGTGATGCCCATCTCTTGAGCGTAGTAGATCGGTTTGTCCATGCCCAACTTCTGAGCGATCTTGACCGTCGGCACGTTCATTGAGAAGGTCGCCACCGTCCGAAGCGGCACCGGTCCCGAGAAGCGTCGACTGGAATTTTGCGGCGACCAACCGTTGACCGTGATCGGACTGTCATCGATCAGTGTGTCGGGAGTGAAGCCGCTTTCGAGCGCCGCGGCGAACACGAACGGTTTGAACGCCGATCCCGGCTGACGTTCGGCTAACGTTGCTCGATTGAACTGATCGGTGCCGCGCCCTCCGACCATCACCTTGATGAATCCGTTCGACGGATCGATCGCCACCAACGACGCTTGCGGTTGCACGATGCCGTTGGCGTCCTCGCCGTAGACAGGAAGATAATCCGCAACCACCTGCTCCGCCATGCGTTGCATATCCATGTCGATGGTCGTATAGATTTTGAGTCCCTCTTTGTAGACGGCATCGGCGCCGTATCGATCGATGAGCACCTGCTTGACGTAATCGATGAAGTACGCGCCGGGCTTGATCTCCTCGGGCGGCGTCTGGACGGCGAGCTGTACTTCCTCGAGCTTGGCGTTGTTCGCCTCCAACTTACTGAGGTAGCCGTACTTCACCATCTGATCGAGCACCACCGCCCGACGTTCCTTCGCCGCCTCAAGATTGTTGAACGGCGAATAGTAGTTCGGGCTCTTGGGGATGCCTGCGAGCATCGCGCACTCGGCTAAATCCAAATCTTGAACGTCCTTGCCGAAGTATGTTCGAGCCGCCGCCTCAACACCGTAGGCGCCCATGCCGAAATATATCTGATTGAGGTAGAGCTCAAGAATTTCGCGCTTGGTGTATTGCTTTTCGAGCTGCATCGCCAAAAACATTTCTTGGATTTTGCGTTGGAAGGTGCGCTCTTGAGAGAGGTAGGCGTTCTTGGCGAGCTGTTGAGTGATCGTCGAGCCGCCCTCGGCGATTTCATTGCTTCGAATGTTCGCCCACACCGCTCTCAACAATCCGCGCGGATCGACGCCGTTATGCTCGTAGAAACGATTGTCCTCGACGGCGATGAACGCATACTGCAACGGCAGCGGAATATTTTCGAGATCGACGGGCAAACGGTTCTCGGTGGCGTGAATGTTGGCGATCTCGTTGCCGGCGGAGTCGTAGATTTGAGAGGACTCGGGCGGGAGGATATCGCCTGAGAGATCGGCTTTGGCATTGATGCGCGCGGTGATGTAGCCGACGCCGGTGCCGACGATCGTCATCAAGAAGAGGATGATGACGCCGATGACTATATACTTCGTCTTTGGACGAGAGGATTTCGGTGGTGGTTGAGCGGTGGGCTCGGGTTGGGGAGAGTGATTGTCGAGATCCATTTACGCGCCTCCTAAAATTAATTCTGCCCATTGTACCACAGACTTTATCGGTTGCCAATAAAAAAAGCGAACCGCCGCTCGACCGTTCGCCTGATCAATCGCAAAGAAAGGGCGTCGTCGCCATGTCGCGGGGCGACCGCCGCCTTCCTTCCCGTCGAACATAAAACACTGAACTCAAACAGGTAATTGAAAGAAATAAAAATGGGGCGCGCCGCCGAATGCCGAGGCGGGCGCCCCTATCTTTGACCTTCGCCTTCAATCGTTGAGCCACTGACCATGGTGCGGGCGAGCCGCCCCGTGGGCAGGCGGGCGCCCGATTTTTCATCTTCGTCCTCCAATCGTTGAGCCACTGACAATGGTGCGGGCGAGCCGCCCCATTCGAGAGGCGGGCGCCCGATTTTTCACCGTCGTCCTCCAATCGTTGAGCCACTGACCATGGCGCGGGCGAGCCGCCCCATTAGGGAGGCGGTCGCCCGATTTTTCACCGTCGTCCTCCAATCGTTGAGCCACTGACAATGGTGCGGGCGAGCCGCCCCATTCGAGAGGCGGGCGCCCGTTTTTTCACCGTCGCCTTCAATCGTTGAGCCACTGAC
>JAFUXN010000003.1 GCA_017477125.1 Selenomonadaceae bacterium | reverse complement strand
TGTTGAAGGTCGAAGGTGAGGGAGTTGCGATCGTCGAAGCGGTGATCCAATCTGATCGATGCGTACTTCTCATCGTAATCGTCGGCGTGATTTTCTCCGCTCGAGGATTTGAAGGGTCTGCTCTTGCCGATGCCGGCGTCGATGAACCAGCCGAGCCTGCCATCATTGCCTTGATTGGTGATTTCGTAGCGATGACGATGCCAGGAGCCGGTGTTGACGTCGACATGAGTTTCGTCGTGATCGCCGCGCTTGGTGATGATGTTGATGACGCCGCCGACGGCATCAGAACCGGAGAGTGCGGAGCCGCCGCCCATGACGATCTCAATGCGCTCGACGGCTTTCATGGGCGGGTGCATGAAGGTGCGTCGCCCGTCGACGAGAGTGAGGACGCGATCGCTGCCGTTGATGAATCCCATGACCATGCCGTTGACGTGACTTAAAGCCTCATCGACGGATTGATAATGGTTGGCGTCGATCTCGTCGGCGGTAATGACAACGACCTCGGCGGGAGTGGCGAGACGTTTGGTGGGAATGCGCTCGGCGGTCTCAAAGGTATCGACAAGCAGCAGATATTTGAGGCTGTCCTCATTGACCTCGGGCTCGATGAGCGTTTCGTCGCTCTCAACAACTTCGACCGCCTCTTCCGCCGACGTCGTACTCAACGGCAAGGCTGAACTCGCCATCAGCGCCAACGTCAGGGTGAGCGCCCAACGTTTCTTCGAACTCATGCTTAAACCTCCTAAAAATTTTTTGTGGTCGAACAAAGAATAGAAAGGCGGGTCGCCCCCAAGAACAAGGGTGCTCGCCTCCTTTCAAGATCAAACTTCCGGTTTACCGATCAATTGATCAACGGTTTGAACGTCGGCGGAGATCGGCGGCGTATTTCATGATCAGTGAGTTGCCGTCGAGCTCGACCGCGGTTGATAACGGATTGAGCTCGTTGAGCGCGACGTTGCTCTCAACATTGAGCACCGACGCCAGAGGATCATCGTCGACATCCGCGCGGATCAGATCGTCAACGGCGTCGCCGCCTCCCCACAGATCATCGAGCGCTGCCGACGACTGCAAGGTGCTCCATTCCTCATCGACATGATCATATTGCGTCCGAGTGCCGTCGGCGTAGACAACCGTCGTGGTTGAAACCGTGTCGGTATCGTACCGAATAAAAATGTAAGTATCATCATTCGTCGTGATGCGAATGAACTCGTCCCAATCTCCGGAAGTACGCTTCGAGATTTCCGACACATCATCGGGCTCAATGTTGTAGAGATACACGACGTCATCATCGCCGCAATTGAAAATGCTCGTGTTGCCGTCGCCGTTACCCGCGATGAATGTATCAACACCGTCGCCGCCGTAGAGGAAGTCCAAACTGCCATGCCCGCCCCAGAGAGAAGCGCCTCCACTTCCGGCGATGATCGTGTTTTGATTGGAATCGCCGGCGAGCATTCTGCCGCTCACCGTGTCGCCCGTCGCATCGATGCCGCCGATCAATGTGTTCGTCCAACCGTCAACCGAATCGCCGTCGAGATCAACTCCTCCCAACCAAATGTCGCCGACATAATCAGATGAGACGTAGACGGTGCTGAAGAATTTCGATAAGCCCGCGGGCAAAGTCGTATCGTTGTCGATAAACAGCTCGCGCCAATCACCGTCGGCATGATCCCAAGTTCGAGTGTCGCCGTTGGCGTATCGAATCGTCGTCGAAGTCGAAGTCTCGGTGTTGTAGTAGATGTAGATATAGGTGCCGTCGATCGCATTCAACATTATATAGTCCGAATTCGACCAGGATATTGTGGTCAGCGACGCGTTTCGAATCTCGGCAGGATTGATATTGTACAGATAAACAATGTCGTCGTCGCCGCAATTATTGATGCGCGTGTTACCGTCGCCCTTGCCCGCGACAAACGTATCGGCTCCGTCGCCGCCGTAGAGGTAATCGTAGCCGCCGGCGCCGCCCCATAACGTCGAGCCGCCACTGCCCGCGATGATGTTATTGGATTGAGCGTTGCCCGCCAGCAGATGTCCGCTCACAGTATTGCTCAATGCACTGACGTAGCCAACAAAGTTGTTCGTCCAGCTGTCGACCGTCGCGCTGGTCCAATCGACACCGCCCAATGCAATATCATGATCATAATCTGCCGAAACTCTCACGGCATTATTGATGATTGACAGACCGTCGGGCAGAGGCTCTTCACCCATGAACAGATCGAACCAACTGCCGTCAGAGTGATCCCATGTTCTCGTCGTGCCGTCGGCAAATTGGATCGATGTCAACGAGGCATCGCTGACGGGCTCGATGTAGATGTAATTGTTGAGGCTGTCGTTAAGAGTCAAGCGAACGCAATCGTCGTCCAACGTGACGCTGATGAGATCGTCAATATTGATGTCGTGGAGCATCACTATATCATCGTCTCCGACATCTTGAACGTGGACGTTGCCTTCGTTCATGCCCGCGATGAACGTGTCGGCTCCCGCTCCTCCAATCAGATAATCATTGCCACCAACGCCGCCCCACATGGACGCGCCTCCCACACCTGCGATGATCGTATTGTTGAGGTCGTTGCCTGCGAGCAGACGACCGCTCACGGTGTCGCCGTTGGCATCGACTGTCAGGAGCGTATCATTCGAATAGCCGTCGACGGTCGAGCCGTTTTGATCGACGCCGCCGAGGACAACATCGCCGACGAACGCCGACGTAATATAAACCGTACTGTCCATGGTGAACACGCCGCTCGAGCCGATGATGAGATCAAACCAATTGCCGTTGGCATGATCGAAGGAACGGGTCTCGCCGTCGGCGTATCGGATCGAGGTCAACGTCGTGTCGGTTGCGTACTCAATCAAGACCTCGGTACCGTCGTCGTCGCCAAACAAGACGTAATTCGTGTTCTCGCCAATGCCCAGCGTGGCGTAGGTGATGTCGTCGGCATTGAAATCGTAGAGCACCACGATGTCATCATTGCCGACATTCCAAATACTGTTGTCGAAGCCGCGACCTGCGAGGAAGGTATCTGCGCCCGCTCCTCCGATCAATATGTTAGCGCCGCCGGGACCGCCCCACATCGACGCCCCTCCGTTGCCTGCCCAGATCACGTTGTCGAGCGTGTTGCCTGCGAGCAATCTGCCGTCAACGGTATCGGCTTGAGCATCGATTGTGGTGAGTGAGGCGTTCGAGTAGCCGTCGATCGAATCACCGTTCCAATCGACGCCGCCCAACGCAATGTCGCCGACGAACGACGGCGTGAGCAGTACCGAACTGCCGAAGTTCACCAAGCCCGTTGAGGTATCTGCGAACAGATCAAGCCAGCTGCCGTTGACGTGATCGAATGAGCGATGTTCGCCGTCGGCAAGCTCAATCGATGTCAATGTTGTGTCGGTCGTGTAAAAAATGTTGATGTAAGAGTTATCGGCGGGAATGAGCACGATGTCCCTTTCGGTGTCGTAGTTGAGGATGTAGGCATAAGAGATATCGGCGAGATCAATGTTGTGCAGAACAACCGAATCGTCGTCGTTGACATTATAGAAGGCGGTTTTGCCTCCGCCCATGCCCGCGACAAACGTATCGGCGCCCGCTCCTCCGTAAATGTAATTCCAATCGTCGCCGCTGCCGTCGCCGCCGTACATGATTGCGCCGCCCGAGCCTGCGATGATCGTATTGGAGTTGTTGTTGCCTGCGAGCAGTCTGCCGCTGACGGTATCATCGCTTGCGTTAAGCTCGATGATCGAAGTATCCGAGTAGCCGGCGACGATTGTGCCGCTCCAATCGGTGCCGCTCAACACCACGTCGCCCGTATAATTTGATTCGACGGAAAGCGTGCTGCCCAACTTCGTAAGACCGTCCGCCGCCTCGAGCGTGAAGAGATCGCGCCAATCGCCGTTGACATGATCGAACGTACGTGTCTCGCCGTCGGCAAATTGGATCGTGGTGAGCGTGGTATCGGATCGATACCAAATGTTGATGTCGGTTAAGTCGGTCGTCGTCAGATACAGATAAGTGCCGATAGAATAATCGTTCGCGTTGACGTCGGCAATGTCTTCAAAGTTGATGTTGTGAAGCACGATGAGATCGTTGTCGCCGACGTCCCAGATATTTGTGCCGCCGTCGCCCATGCCCGCGACGAATGTATCAGCGCCTTCTCCGCCGATCAGATAATCGTCGCCGCCTTCGCCTCCGTACATCGAAGCGCCTCCACTGCCCGCGCGGATCGTATTGGCGAGTTCATTGCCGATGAGCACTCTGCCGCCGACGGTGTCATAGCTCGCATCGATGGTGGTAAGCGTGGTGTCGGACAGAGAGATATCGCCCTCATATCTCGACGTAACATAGACTGTGCCGCCCAAAGTTGCCAAGCCCGTTGAGGTATCGGCAAAGATGTCAAACCAATTGCCGTTGACATGATCGAACGTGCGACGATTGCCGTTGGCATATTCGACGGCGGTGAGCGTCGTGTCGGAATGATACCAGATGTTGATATAAGAGTCGTCGGTCGGAATGATGATGATGCCGAAGTTGTCCTCATCACGCTCAAGCAGATAGGCGTCGGCAATATCTTCTCGATTGACGTTGTAGAGAACAACAATGTCCTCGTCGCCGACATCTCGAGCTGCATCTTTGCCGCTGCCCATTCCCATGACGTAAGTATCGGCGCCCGCTCCGCCGTAGAGGTAATTCCAATTGTCGCCGCTATCGATGCCGCCGTAGAGAGAGGCGCCGCCCGAGCCCGCGCGGATCGTGTTGGCGAGCGAGTTGCCCGCGAACAATCTGCCGCTGACGGTATCATCGCTTGCGTTGACGCTGACGATTGAAGTATCCGACCAGCCTTCGATTGAATCACCGTTCCAATCGACGCCTCCGAGAACGATGTTGCCCACGAATGACGGAGCGACGAACGCGGTCGTGCCGAATCGCGTTAAGCCCTCCGCCGCCTCGACGACAAAGAGGTCTTGCCAATTGTCGTTGTTGTGATCCCAAGTGCGAGTGGAACCGTCGGCGTATTGGATTGTCGTGAGCGTGGTGCCGGTGTCGAACGCAATCATTATGTAAGTGTTATCGGTTGTCATCAGGCTCAAGTAGTGGGCACCGGTGCTCAACGTGGCGGCGGTGATGTCCGAAGGCATGATGTTGTGGAGCAAAACGACGTCCTCATTATTGCAGTGATAGATGTCAACATCACCTTCGCCCTGCCCCGCGATGAACGTATCCGCTCCGTCGGCGCCGTAGAGGTAATCAACTCCGCCTTCGCCGCCGTAAAGTGAGGCACCTCCGCTGCCGGCGTAAATGTAATTGCCGAGCTCATTGCCTTCCAACAATCGACCGCCTACGGTATCGTTGCTTGCATCGATGGTGATGAGCGTGGTATCGGAAATCGAGAGATTGCCGACGAACGACGACGTCACCACGACCGAGCTACTCATCACGATCAAACCGTCGGTGCCGACGAACAGATCGGTCCAGCTGCCGTTGTTGTGATCGAACGAGCGACGCTCGCCGTCGGCATATTGGATCGTTGTCGAGGACGAAGTATCGGTGTCGTACCAAACATAAATGCGGGTGCCGCCGCTCGTGGTGAGCTCGATCCGCCTGTAGCTGTATGAACCGTCATAGAGATTGGCAGAGGCGATGTCATTGATGTCGATGTTATGAAGGACGACCACATCATTATCGGCGCAATACCAGACGGTTGTGTTGCCTTCATCTTCGCCCGCGATGAAAGTATCCGCACCCGCTCCTCCGTAGAGAGCATCATTACCGCCGTTGCCGCCCCACAATGATGTTCCGCTCGAGCCCGCGCGGATCACATTCGATTGAGAGTTGCCGGCGAGCATTCTGCCTGCGACGGTATCATTTCTTGCATCGATGCTGATGATCGAACCGTCCGCCCAACCGTCGACCGTCTCACCGTTGAGATCGACACCGCCGAGATAGAGATCGCCCGCATAATTTGACGTGACGGTGATGTTGGCGCCGTCGCTCTCCAAGCCCGCGGGCAACGATGCACGCGTTTGCGTCCAACTCTGATCGGTGTAACTGTACTGCCAGCGAGCCAGGTCTTCAAACAGCACGTTGGTGATCGATGCGTTATCGGTACGTCGGATCGAAACGACCGAGCCGCTTTCGGTCGTGAGCTCGACACCGATCGCATTGCCGTCGGCATCGTTGAGCGCGCGGCTGCCGATCAAGCTCTCGTGGGTCGTATCGCCGATGAGCACCACGTCATTGCTCGAGCACTGAAGGATCGTCGTATTGCCCTCGCCGTTGAGCATGCTGAACGTATCGCTGCCGTTGCCGCCCACGAGTGTATCATTGCCGTCGCCGCCGTAGAGCAGAGCACCTCCGCTGCCCGCTTGGATCGAATTGTCGAGAGAGTTGCCGAGCAAAATTCTGCTGCTCATTGTGTCGGCGGTCGCATCGATGTCGCTGATCGTGTTGAAGTAATCCGAACCGTCGAGGTTGAGCGTTCCCGAGTAATCCGAGCTGACCGCGAGACCTTTGCGCCCGCCGTCGGTGGTGTACTCGCTCAACGTGCCCGCCTCGATCGCATACGGCTTCCAATTCTCGTCCTCGTAGAAGTACCATTTCGCATCGGAGTAATCATATTGAAGTCGGTAGCCGTCGTTGAATTGGAACGTCATGGTGTTGAATCCGTTCTGTTGATAGATGTAGACGCTCGTGTCGAATGCATTATTGTAGATGGAGATATAATTGCTGTATGTACTGAATCGCCACGCCGAACCATAACCCGAGCTTCCTGTGCCGGTGATCCCCTGAATGTAGACGCTGTTGCCGGTGTTCAACGAGTTGATGTTCGACGAACTGATGCCCCCGAGATAGACGATATCGTTCTCGCCGAAATTATAAACGCTTGTGGTGCTCTCGTTGGCGCCGGTGGCAACGACGTAAGTGTCGGCGCCTGCTCCTCCGTAAAGATAATCCCTGCCGCCGAGCCCGCCCCACATGGACGCTCCGCCGCTGCCGGCTCGAATGATGTTGTCGTTGGCGTTGCCTGCGATCATTCTGTTCTCAACGGTGTCTCGACGAGCATCGACGTCTTTAGCAGAGTTGTCCGCCCAGCCGTCGACGGTATTGCCTTCGATATCATAACCGCTGAGCCACAGATCGCCTTCGAACGCCGACGTGAGAGTGATGTCGTCGTCATTTCGGGTCAAGCCGTCGGGCATCGCCGGAACCACGATCGACCAACTGTCCTCGGCGTAATTGAATCGGCGTTGAGAGTAATCGGCAAATCTGATCTTTGCGCCGGTGGCATCGTCGGTGCCGCTGATGTTGACGACCGTGCCGTCGCTCATCGTCAAGTGGATCGTCGAGCCCGAGACGGAGGCGGTGATATCATCGAGATAGGTATTCTCCAAGATCACCAGATCATCATCGGCGCAATTGAGGATCGTAATGGAGCCGTCGCCCTCTCGAACGTCGAAGGTATCAACGCCGTTGCCGCCGACGAGAGTATCATCGCCTTCGCCGCCGAATATGGACGCGCCGCCCGAACCCGCAACGATTGAGTTGTCGAGCTCATTGCCGACGAGAATTCTGCCGCCGATGGTGTCGCTCGTCGCATCTATGTCTCTGATTGCGTTGAAGTAGCCTCCGCTGTTGAGGTAAATGTTTCCATTATAGCCGGAGTAAACGGCGAGCCCTCTGCGTCCTCCTTCGGTGGTGTATTCCGAGAGAGTTCCTGTGAACAGTGCATACGGCTTCCAAATGTCATCGGTGTCGAGCGCATACCAATTGGCATCGATGAAACTGTATCGAAGTTGATAGCCGTCGCTGAATTGAAACGTGGTGTAATTCGAGCCGGACAACGGGTTGATGTAATAATCGATGTTGTAGGACTGATCGCCGAAGAAAAGGAAATTGTCATAAGTCCAAACGTGCCACGCCGATTGCCACGAGTAGCCGTCGCTGATGCCCGCCACATGTACTCGAGTATCGGTGTTGGCGGTGAAAATCTCTTGTGAGCTGACGTCGGCGAAGTAAACGACATCGCTCTCGTCGACCTCTTTGATCCAAGTGGTGCGCGCGCCGTCGACGGTGGCGATGATGAAAGTATCGGAGCCCGCGCCGCCGTAGAGATAATTTACATTGCCGCCGGGACCGCCCCAGAGTGATGCGCCGCCGCTGCCCGCGCGGATCGTGTTGTTGATGTAGTTGCCGCCCAACATTCTTCCGCCGACGGTGTCCTCGCTCGCATCGATGCTCGCAACGGAGGTATCGGAATATCCGCTGCTGACGATGTTGTGAGCGGTGTCGATGCCCGCCAACCAAATGTCTCCGCGATATTTCGGCGTGACGTACAACGCATCGCCGATCTTGCTCAAGCCGTTGGGTATGCTCGTGTCGATGTCGGCGAACAGATCACGCCACGAGCCGTTGACATGATCGAACGTACGTGTCTCGCCGTTGGCGTATCGAAGCGTCGTGACAGTGGTATCGGTGTTGTACCAAATATAAATGTTGGTGCCGTCATTCGTCGTCAATCTTATCTGATTGGAGGAGGAGCTTTCGTAAAACGAACCGCTTGCGATGTCATCAATGTTGATGTTGTGGAGAAAAACGACGTCCTCATCGCCGACGCGGTTAATGTTGGAATTGCCCTCGCCCTTGCCCGCGATAAAAGTATCGGCACCCGAACCGCCGTAGAGATAATCATAGCCGCCGGTGCCGCCCCACATCGAAACGCCGCCCGAACCTGCGTAGATGTAATTGGCGCCCGAATTGCCCGCGAGCATTCTGTTCTCGACGGTGTCTTGTCGAGCATCGACGCTGATGATCGCGCCGTCAACCCAACTGCCGATCGTTCGACCGTTCCAATCGACGCCGCCGAGGTAGAGATCGCCCGCATAATCCGAAGTGACGGTGATATTATTGGCGACGCGACGAATGCCGTCGGGAGGAGCCTCTACAACTTGAGTCCAATCGCCATCGTAAGTGTATTGCCATTGGGAGTAATCGGCAAACTGAACGGTCGTGGTCGATGCGCCTTCGGCTCTGTAAACAGCGATCGATGTGCCGTCGTTCATGGTCATGTTGATGCCGCGCTGATAGCCGTTGCTGGCGGTGTTGGTTCGCAAGCCGCTCATATCGGAGGCGTTGACATTCCAAAGGTATATGAGATCGTCAGATGAGACGTCGATTATGGTATCATTGCCGCCGTCGATGCCCGCGAAAAATGTATCGGCGCCGTTGCCGCCCACGAGCGTATCGTTGCCCGCTCCGCCCCAAATGGACGCACCGCCCGAACCCGCCTCGATCAGGTTGTCGAGTTCATTGCCGACGAGCATGTTGTTGCCGACGGTTTGACGGGAAGCGTCAATGATTTGAGTTGAACTGAAGTAATCGGTGAGCCACATGCTGCCTTGATATGCCGAGCCGAGCGATACGACTTGACGCCCTTCGACGTTTGTATAAATCCTCATCGCTCCGGTCTCGAGCGCGAGAGGCGTCCATACTCCCTCATTATTCGTGTACCAATCGGACGCAAGATAATTATATCGAAGTCTCACGCCGTCGGCGAACTGCAACGTGGTCGTCCAAGAGTTGGTGTCGCGATTGACGTATACGCTCGTGCCGTAGGACGCATCTCTGATGCTGAGGAAGCTGCTGTAAGTCCAGATGCGCCAATTGTATTGAGCGTTGTAGCCCGAACCGGAGCTGTACCCTTCGAGGTAGATCGACGGCAGTTGAGTAACTTGCTGTTGAGCGTCGTCACTGCTGACGGTGGACGGAAAGATGTCGGTCGAGCGAAGCGCCCCGAGATAAACGATATCGTTGTCGCCGACGTTGCGCATATTGGTGTAGCTTTCGTTGGCGCTCGTGGCTGCGATGAAAGTATCATTGCCCGCTCCGCCGTAGAGGTAATCCGATCCGCCGGTGCCGCCCCACATCGAGACGCCGCCGCTTCCCGCGTAAATGTAATTTGAACCGTCATTGCCTGCAAGCATGCGTCCGCCGACGGTGTCCTCGTCGTCTCGAATGTCGGCGATGGTGGTATCCGACCAGCCCAACCCGCTGTTTCCTCTCCAATCGACGCCGCCCAGCCAAATGTCGCCGACATAATCCGAGTAGACGTAGAGCCAATCCTCATTGTAATCGTCGCTGTGGTAGATCGACAAGCCGTTGGAAAGAACGGGCTGAGCAGGACGACTGCCGAGCGAGGCGCCGTTGCTGTCGACAATTGTGATGTTGAGCGCCGTCAACTTCTCGAGCGCGGTCTCATTCTCAACGCCGTCGAAATCCAAAACGAGCCCGAGTTGCGACATCACCAAGTTGGCAACCTTGGTATCGGAGTTGTAATCGAAACCGTCAATCGCCGAAACGGTACTTGCTTGCGACAGTCGACGGGCATTTGCCTCCGCCACGCCCATATCGTTTTCGTTGACCGCGATGCCGCCGTCGTCCGGAGAGGCGAGCACTGCGAGATCAGAGTTGAGCGACACCAGCACAACGGTATCCTCGTCCGGATTGAAGTCTTTGATCTTGGCGTTGATGGTGTGATCGCCCGGCGCGAATGCAAACGTATCACGTCCCTCTCCGCCGTAAAGTACCAAGCCCGCCATGTCTTCGCTCGTTCCCGAGGTGTCGACAAAAATATAATCGTTACCGTTGCTGCCGTCGACCGTCACATAACTCGCCGAAACGGTGAGGTGATCGTCGCCCGCTTGTCCGTCAAGCGTACTGAAATAGCCTCGCGCTATAACGGAATCATTTCCGTCGGTACCGACGTACGCTCTATGCACGCTGCCGTTGAACTCGCCGTAGTTGACATCAACCGTTACGTAGCTGATCGAGCCGTCCTCGTTTGTGACGGGGTATATCTCTTGAAAAGTTTTCGTCGCCATGCGTTAAGTCCCTCCGCCTCTCTCAGAAGTAGCAGTCCAAGCCAAACTGAAACAGTCGACCCGGCGCGTTTGAGCCTCTGCCGTAGTATGAACGGTTCTGATTGGTGAAGTTGATCGCCTTCGCATAGATCGTTGCCCAATCACTCACCTCGCAACTGATGTTGAAGTCCAGCAGCGCAAAATCATCTTCCATGTAATTGGTACCGCCCGCGCCCGTTCCCATGATTCCGTGCAAACTCGCCTTCCACGGTCCGTTCTGATATCTCAACGTCGCTTTGTAACTGTTTCGAGGCACGCGCCAGTGGTTGAGATATTCCTCCGAGCCCAACGGTCGATCGCGATGAGTGTACGCATAGCCGAGATTATAGCTCCAATGATCGTCCATCTTTTGACGGTACATCAGATTGATGCCGCGCTGCTCGTCCTCGCTCGAATTGACGTAGTTGAGGTTGAGCAGTTGCGCGACATAGGGATCAACGCCATACCGACTGCCCGAATCGTTGAGGTCAAGGTAGCCTGTGATGCTCGCGTTGAACAAACTCAATGAGATGTTCGCCTTGTCGCTGAAATCATGCTCGACACCGATCGTCTCTGTGTGACCCGTCTCGGGCTGCAGATTGCTGCTGCCGTTCCAGTTCTCATATCGATAGGGAATGCCGCCAATGCTCATCCAGCGTGTCATGTGAGTGTAGAGCTGTCGAGCATTCGGCGCTTGATAAACTCGCCCCCATGATGCATAGAACTTAGTTTGATCGTCGGGAGAATAGTTGGCGGCGATTTTCGGCGACCATTGCGATCCGAAATTGCTGTTGTGATCGAGACGAGTGCCGGGGACGAGCGTCCACTTGCGCCCCATCGTGATCGTGTCCTGGATATAGTACGCAGTGTTATTGATCTTCTTCTGCGCATAATCCCAACGCTCGTGTTCGTCGCTCGACTGATGCCACTCGACGCCCACGATCAGTTTGTGCTGACCGAGTTCCCAACCGTTTTGATAGTCAACGCCTTGCAATCGGGACTTGCCTTTGCCGTAGAGTACGTTATCGACGTTGGAGTAATTGTTGAAGTAGCGGAGGAAGCCCGGCGTCGACGACTCTTCTTTGAAGTTGTACGTCAGCGATATTTGATTGTCGATCTCATGCTTGGGCGTGTAGTTCGAAGGGAAGTAGGACATATTGCGATCGGTTCGATACTTGTTCGAGTGATTGGAGTAATGCATGACATCGAAGACCAACGAATTATTATCGTCGAAGCGATGATCCAATCTGATCGATGCGTACTTCTCATCGTAGTCGCCCGAATGATTGTCGGCACCGCGCGAATTGTAAGGGCGGCTCTTTCCGATGCCCGCATCGATGAACCAACCGAGCTTGCCATCGTTGCCCTGATTGGTGATCTCGTAGCGATGACGATGCCAGGAGCCGGTGTTGACGTCGAAGGTCGTCTCGTCGTGATCGCCGCGCTTGGTGATGATATTGATCACGCCGCCGACGGCATCTGAGCCGTAGAGCGCGGAGCCTCCGCCCTTGACGACCTCAATGCGTTCGATCGCCTTCATCGGCGGATTCATGAAAGTGCGTCGACCGTTGACGAGAGTGAGGACGCGATCACTTCCGTTGATAAAATTCATGACCATGCCGTTGGCGTGGCTCAACGCTTCCTCAACGGATTGATAGTGATTGGCGTTAATCTCGTCGGCGGTCACGACAACGACGTCGGCAGGGGTGGCGAGACGTTTGGTCGGAATACGTTCAGCCGTCTCAAAGCTGTCGACCAGCAGAAGATATTTGAGACTGTCTTCGTTGACCTCGGGCTCAACAAGCGTCTCCTCGTCAATAACTTCGGCTGGTTCCGTCGATACCTCCTCCGCAAACGTCAGGCTCGACGGCAAGAATGAACTCGCCATCAACGCCAACGTCAGGGTGAGTGCCCATCGCTTCTTCGAACTCATGCTTAAACCTCCTTCGGTTTGGTATAGTCGTACTTCCGTCGATGTAATTCTTTAGCGTATTTCATGATAAGCGATGAGTCGTCATTGAGCGGCTCGTCAAATTCGGAGCCGTCGAGAGCACTTTCCGAACCGACCGCCGTCAATTCGTTGAGGTCGATGCTCAACAGCGCCGCAAGTTCATCGTTCGTCGACTCGTAGATCGTCTGCCAAGATTGATCTTCGTAATCGTATTTGAATCGAATGCCGTCGGATAAGAGGAAGTTGGTTTCGGTCACGTCATCGCCGTACCACACATTGCAGACAGTCAAATCGCTTGTCGAGATCGAAATCGTCGTGCCCGAATCGGTGTTCTGAACGATCATATCAACGGTGTTGCCGACCAATACATCATATGAACTGATGTTGTGCAAGATCACCAGATCATTGTCGGCGCAATCTATGATGTCGGTTGTTCCCTCATTGAGCCCCGCGACGAACGTATCGGCTCCCGCTCCTCCAATCAGATAATCGGAACCGCCTGTGCCGCCCCAAATTGATGCTCCGCCGCTTCCCGCCATGATCATGTTGTCGTTCTCGTCGCCGACGATCAATCGTCCGCTCAACGTATCGTTGACGGCGTAAACGTTAGTGATCGAGTCGTCGCCGAGAGCGCTGAGCTCGACATCGCCGCGGTAATCGGAATAGACGTAAAGCATGCCCTCGCCGTCATTGAACAGCCCGACGGGAGTGCCGTCATAAACGGAATCGATCGAAGTCCAAGTGTCGCCGAAGGTGGTATTGCGCTGCCAAGTGTTGTCGGTTGCATCGTAACGAAGTTTCGAACCGTCGGCGAGCATGAAGTTGGTGGTTGCCTCCTCGAGCTCCGTCCAAACGACGATGTTGGTGCCGTCATTGGTGGTGACGATCGGTCGCCTTTGACTGCTGAGCGCAATGACGCATAGCGACCCAATGTCCTCAAAGTTGATGTTCCACAAGTCGACGAGATCATTCGAGCTGTAATTGCCGATGACCGCATCGCCCTCGCCCATGCCGGTGCGGAATGTATCATCACCGTCGCCGCCGATAAGAGTATCATAGCCGGCGCCGCCGTAAATGCTCGAGCCGTAATCGTTTGCGAAGATGTAATTGTTTTGATCGTCGCCGATGATCACTCGACCGCTCAACGTATCGAAGCCGGCGTCGACGACCGTAACGGAGCTGTCATTGAGATCGTTGAGATCAAAATTGCCGACGTAATCAGAGAAGACGTCAGCCAACAGTGAATACGTCTCGACGCCGACGGGTGTTCCGTTGATCGATGTGAGCGTCTGCTGTGAACTGCCGTTGTTCAATTGCCATGAATTGTCGGCGGCATCGTATCTCAACGTAGAGTTATCGGCGAGCAAAACAGTCGTCGAAGACTCCTCGAGCGCCGACGAGACGAAGACGATGGAATCATCGCTCATTGTGATGCGCGTGATGCGTTCGCTCGCGTCGGCGGTATTGGACAGGAATTTCAAATCGGAGTAATTGACATTCGACAGATAGATGAGATCGTTGGAAGCGGCGAGTGAAATATGAGTGGTGCCTTCGCCCATACCCGCTTGGAAAGTATCATCACCCGCTCCTCCAATCAAAGTGTCGTCGCCGCCGCTGCCGCCCCACAGCCAATTGCTTGCCGAACGACTTGCCCTGATGCGATTGTCGTTTGCGTCGCCGGAAATTTTTCTGCCGTAGAGTGTATCGCGATCGGCGCTGACACTTGCGAACGCTCCATCGAAATCCGCCAGACTGAAATCGTTTGATTGATAATCGGCATTCAAGAACAGAACGTTATCAGCTTCATAGATGCCGACGGGGTTACCGTTGACCTCGGTGATGGTGCTCCACGTTAAGCCGTTGGTCGAGCGTTGCCAAACATTGGCGGCGACGTCATGTCTCAATGTGGAGTTATCGGCGAGCAGGAGCGTGGTCGATGTGTCGTCGAGGGTATTCGACCATATCTCAAGATTGGTGCCGTCATTGGTGGTGACCAACGGGCACCAATAATTGTCGTCAGCGTATCGAGCCAGGTACTTTATATCGGAGAAGTCAACGTTCGACAGCCAGACCACATCATCGGAGGAGTAATACAAAATATGAGTATTGCCTTCGCCCTGTCGAGCTTCGAATGTATCAACTCCATTGCCGCCCACGAGCGTGTCATCGCCGTCGGCACCGTACAACCATGAACCGACAAAATTACTGCCGCGCACGCGATTGTCCAACTCATTGCCGCTGATTTTTCTGCTCTCGTCGAGGATATAGTAGCCGCTGACGCTGGTGAGAGTTCCGTTGTCGTAATCGGCAAGAGAGAAGTCACCAACGTAATCTGACATGACATAGACAATACCGTCGCTGTTGACGAAGGTACCGACGGGGGAACCGTTGACCTCATCGAAGGTACTCCACGTTGAGCCGTTGGTCGAGCGCTGCCAAATATTTTCGGACGGATCATATCTCATGCCCGAACCGTCGGCGAATTGGAACGTGGTAGTCTGCAAATTTGCGGTCGGAGATTGAATTACGAAGTAGAAATCCTCTCCGGCGTTGCCGATTACGAATGTATTGTAGTCATTGATCTCGACATAGAGGTCAACGATATCCGAAAAATTGCAGTCATAGAGGTAAACGACGTCCTCACTGCTGTAGTCACTGACGCGTAAATTTCCCTCATTGAGTCCGGCTTGATAAGTGTCTGCACCGTCGCCGCCTTCGAGGGTATCGTTGCCGCCTTCGCCGCCCCACAACCAAACGCCGCCGAAACCCGCGAGGATGGAATTGTCTTGGGTGTCGCCGATCAACGTTCTGCCGACCATGTTATCGACCCCGGCATCGATATTTGTCAGCAAGCTGTTGTTGAGGTCGTCGAGCGCAAAGACCAACTCGGGATAATCGGAGCTCAAATAAACAACCGACGCGAGCGTGCTCATGCCGACGGGCATGCCGTTGACCTCGGTGATTGTATTCCAATCGAGCCCGTCATAGCTCAACTGCCATTCGTTATCGGGATTGTAATATCTTAGAGTAGAGCCGTCGCCGAACAAAAAAGTAGTGGATTCCGCATCGATGGGAGAAACCGCCTCAACGAAGCCGGTGATTGAAGGCTTGCCCAATATCACATCTAAAGTGCGAGTGATCGATGTACCGGATTTACTCAACGAATTTATATCGTCGAAGGTGGCATCGTAGAGGAGCACGACATCATCCGTGGAACAGTTACGGATTTGAGTGCCGCCCTCGTTTTTGCTCATGACGAAAGTATCATTGCCCGCTCCTCCGTAGAGAGTATCGGCGAAGCCGCCGCCGCCGGAGATCGATGCACCTCCCGAGCCCGCGCGGATTACATTTTTTTGATCGTCGCCCGTGAGTACTCTGCCCTCGACGGTGTCATTGACGGCGCTGATATTGTTGATCGAGCTGTCGAAATCGGCAAGACGAACGTCGCCATCATAGGACGAGCCGATCACCGCCGTGTTCATGAAGATCATCAGCCCGTCGGCGGCGTCAATCGTTTCCAACGGTGAGATGTAATCGTAATTGATCTGCTCCCAATAATTGTCATCATAGTGGAAGCGGAAGGTGCCGCCGTCGGCAAGCTGAACGGTCAAGACAGATGCATCATCGGAACGTACCACTCGGATCAGTGATTGATCATTCGTTAGGATATTGACGTCTTGATACGACGCCGCACCGGTCGGCTCGTATCCTTCAAACGTATCGAATGAGACTTTGCTAAGATCGCCGGCGTTGATGTTCCAAAGTTTCAAGACGTCGTCGTCGGAGCATTTATTGACGTAAACGGTGCCCTCGCCTGCGCCGGCGTAGAAGGTATCGCTGCCCTCGCCGCCGATCAGATAATTGACCGAACCGCTGTTGCCCCAAAGTTTATTGCCGTAGGCGCCCGCGTAAATCCAGTTGTTTGAGCTGTTACCGATGAGCGCTCGACCGGCGACGCTGTCCTCAACGGCATCGATGATCCTGAATGCGTCGTCGCTGAGCTGCACATCGCCTTCGATTGTCGACTCGAGCACGAGCCAATCGTTGAGCATCTTGACGCCTTCGCCCATGTCGACGAACGGAACGACATTTGCAAACAAACGAGTTGTCACGCGCGTTCCGCTGTCGACATCATTGAACCCGACATGAGTTTGAGCGATGTCGCTGAACCGAGTGACACCGCTCATTGTGAAGTTGATCCTGCTGTTGAAATCGGTGAACATGAGATCGCCGGAGACGCTGCGATACATGTACAGATTGAAGGCGTAGGGATTGGAATAATCGTCGGATCCGATGTTCTGAAGGAGAATCCAATCTCCCTCTTCGGCGTTGAAATCCATGATGGTCGAGCCGAGAATGTTTCGCCAATCGTTGTAGATGGAGCCGTCGGCGAGAGTATCTTGAATGTAGCCGACGGAAAACACAAAAAGATCATCGCCCGCGCCTCCGTACAAGGAAACGTTTGCGATGTTCTCATTCCAAGATTTGGTATTGACCTCGACAATGTCATGACCGCTGCCGCCGTCGAGCGTCACGTAACTTCGCAGGGCGTAGAGGTAATCATCACCGTCGCCGCCCTCTCCAACCCCAAGATACGTGCCGACTTTGAGCGTATCATCGCCGTCGGCTCCCACGACCGTCGAGCGGAACCCCCATGATTCAATGGAATTATCTTCACCGGGCGTGCCTTGGATCAAATCATTGTCGATTACTGATTCAATGGTAGCCATTGGATTGCTCACTCCTCTCTATGCGCTCAGCCGTTGAGCCAGGCACTCAACCGATCTCGATTGAGTTTGGGCTCGGCGTAATCGGGATCGAGCTCGAGCGCCTTATCGTAATCCGCGAGCGCCTCATTGAATCGTTTCATGTTCTGATAGCAGGTACCCCGATTGTTGTAGAGTTCGGCAAGCGGGCGTCCCAAGCTATCGGACGCATTGCCGATCGCTTGCGTGAAACTCTCGAGCGCCTTATCGAACTCGTTGAGGTTTGCGTACGCCAGCCCGAGGTTGTTATAGGCGGCGATGAATTGATTGTTGATGTCGACCGTCCGACGGTAATTGTCGATCGCCCGACGATAATCTTTATCGCGATAATAAATGTTCCCGAGATTGTAGTAAGCATCGGCGTAATTGCCGTTGTTCTCGATTGCCTTTCTATAATTGTGAACGGCTCCGTCGATGTCGTTCGACTGCTCGCAGATATAACCGAGATTATTGTAAGCGGCGGAGTAAGTCGGATCGAGCGACACAACCTCTTGATAGGTTTGACGCGCCGCATTGAAATCTTGAGCGCGCATTTGATCATTGGCGCGTTCCATCAGACGATTCGCCTCAAACTTTTGTTCGTTGATCCGAACCTGCTCGCGAATGCGTTCCTTCTCTGCCTCGTTCTTGGCGTCGGCGTAACTGTTTTTGAGTGAAGCGAGCTCGGCATTGACCTTGGTGATCTGATCCTCGAGCTCTTTGTTGCGACGAGCGGACTCCTCCAATGCGGCGCCGTCGCCCTTCAATTGATTCATGGCTTGAGCGCTGTCGACGAGCGCCACCAAATGACAACGGAAGATCAGCGCATTGCCTTCGGCGACCTCAATGACGACGTCGCTGCTCTGAATTTGCAACACGCTCGACGAGATCGTTTTGATCACGTCCTCGGTGATATTGCCCTGCTGCACTTCCGTCAAGCTCTCGACGTAGACGCTTGCCTTCTCGCTCGCCGCACGTTTGGCATCGTCTCGAGCACGTTCACGAGCGACGCCGGGACTTTCCAACGCACCGTCGCCCATGATATACATGCCGTCGGCTTCAATCGTCATGATCTCGGCGTCGGCGCTCGTCGGTTCGAGCAATCCGAACGTCGAAAGCATCAACGCGATCAACAACAATAATTTTTTCATCTCACGAATACCACCTTGGTCTTGTCGAGGAAGCCGCTCGCCTTATTCTCAATCAAAACGCGATTGGCGTCGGCGGTCGAGAGGACGGGGTAACCGTTATGATTTTCAACCGACGTGGCTTTGACCACAAGCGGATTATTGCCGGCGCGGTCGGAGGCATTGATGTCGGTGGTGTAGCTTGCCATGCCGTTGGCGATCACGTAATCGGGATCGAGATTTTTATGACCGTAGATCGATTCGCCGTCGGCATTTTTGATCACGGGGCTCATAACAGGATTGAGATTTAAGCCGCGGCAATCGACGATCAAACCGGTGTAGCCGCCGATTGCATTATCGTTGGGCGCCGCCGTCGGAGCAGTCTGTTTGCTCGTCACGTCGATGCGAATGTCGATTGAAGTATTGGAGTCGTAAGCGGGCATGGACGGAGCGACGGATTGAACGGGCTTCGGAAAATCTTCGCGCTTGCCGGTTGAGGGCAGGACTGCCTCCGCCAACGAGTTCGACGAGCCGAACATTGCGATCTTCATGGTGACCTCGTAGCCGCCCTCAACGGGACGCTCGCTGATCACTTGAGCGCCGCGAATGAGCGCGCTGACTTTGGTGCGAACGACGTCGCTGGTGATGATGAGGTTCTCGACGGTGCTTTCGGCGTCGACCTGCACGCCATTGATCGATTCAGCCAATTGACGGTAGCCGTCGACGACCGCCGCTCTGCGAGCCAGCATGGTACGTTGTGCCTGATTGGCAGCGTTCTGAGGACCGACGCCCATGCCGGTGACGGTGATCGTTGCGTCCTGCCAGTTGAGTCCGTCAGCGGCGGCGAAAGCGATCGCGGTCAACAGGATCATTGTCGACAGCACTGCCAACAGATTGCGGAGAAAACTTTTCTTCATGATGCACACCTCCAAAATGATGGTTAGAAATTAGAAACGGCAATCGAGACCAAATTGAAACATGCGCCCGGGCGCATTGAGGCTTCTGCCGAAGTAGGAGCGGTTTTGATTGGTAAAGTTGATCGCTTTTGCATAAATCGTCGCCCAATCGGCAACGTCGCAGCTGATGTTAAAGTCAAGCAGCGCAAAATCGTCTTGCATGTAGCGAATCCCGCTACTGCCGGTGCCGAACATGCCATGGAGGCTTGCCTTCCAAGGTCCGTTTTGATATCGGATTGATGCTTTGTAACTGTTCTTGGGCGTGCGCCAATTGTTGATCGCTGATTCGCCTTTGAAACTCCGATCGCGATGAGTGTAAGCGTAGCCGAGATAATAGCTCCAATGATCGTCCAGCTTCTGACGGTAGGAAAGATCAATGCCGCGCTGCTTGTCGTTGCCGTTGACGTAATTGAAATCGTTCCACACGAACAGATATGGGTCGTACTCATTGTTGTAGACGTTAGCAACGCCGGTCATGCTGAGGTAGTTACTGATGTTTGCGTTGTAGAGGCTCAACGACATGTTGACTTTCTCACTGAAGTCGTGCTCGATGCCGATGGTCTCTGTGTGACCGGTCTCGGGATTCAATTTATCGTCGCCGTGGATCATCGTCATGAAGAACGGAATGTTGTTGCGCATCCACCATCGAGCATCGTACGAATAAAGTTGTCGGGCGTCGGGCGCCTGATATACTCGACCCCACGACGCAAAGATTTTCGTCTGATCGTCGGGGGAGTAGTTGGCGGCGACCTTCGGCGACCATTGCGATCCGAATTGGCTGTTGTGATCGAGACGCGTGCCCGGCATCAGAGTCCACTTGCCCATCGTGATTGTATCTTGAATGTAATATGCTTGGTTGTTGCGTTTCTTCTGAGCGTGGCGCCATTGGATATGTTCATCGCTCGATTGGTGCCACTCGGCGCCGACGATCAATCGATGCTGACCAAACTCCCAACCGTTTTGGTAATCGACGCCCTGCAGTCTCGATGTGCCCTGCCCGAACACCGGCTCGTCCATGTCCCGATAATTGTTGAAGTAACGAAGGAAGCCCGGCGTTGAGGTTGTCTCCTTGAAGTTATAGGTGAGTGCCACCTGATTTTGCAACTCGTATTTGGGATCGGCGGCGTCGACGTAGTTGAACAGGTCATTGATGAAATCCCGCTGTCGATATTTATTGTAGCGATCCGAGTGGTGCATGAACTCGAAAGTCAATGAATTGCGATCGTCGAAGGTGTGATCCAATCGGAGATTCACGCGCTTGTTGTCGTAATCGCTGCTGAGATCGGCGTTGCCGGCGAACTCGCTCCCTCGAAAGCTGTATGGTCTGCTCTTGCCGATGGCACCGTCGATGAACCAACCCAACTTGCCGTCGTTGCCCTGATTGGTGAGCTCATAATTATGACGATGCCACGAACCGGTGTTGACGTCGATGGTGGTCTCATTGTGATCTCCACGTTTGGTGATGATATTGATGACACCGCCGACGGCATCAGAACCGTAGAGAGCGGAACCTCCGCCCTTGACCACCTCAATGCGTTCGATGGCTTTCATCGGCGGATACATGAAAGTGCGACGTCCGTTGACGAGCACCAGCACACGATCATTGCTGTTGACCATGGCGGCGGGTAATTCGTTGTTTCTGGTCAAACCGTTGCCCGCCAAAATTCCGTTGAGATGAGAGAGCGCCTCGCTGATCGATTGATAGTGGTTGGCATCGATCTCGTCGGCGGTCACGACCAACACTTCAGCCGGCGTCGCCAACCGTCTGGTCGGAATACGCTCGGCGGTTTCAAACGTGTCGACCAGCAACAGATATTTGAGGCTGTCTTCATTGACCTCTGCTTCAACCTCACCCTCCTCGACCGCCGCCTCCTCGGTTGCCGACTCCTCGACCGCCACCTCCTCTGCGCGCGCCGGGCTCGACGGCAAGAACGAACTCGCCATCAACGCCAACGCTAACGTCAGCGCCCATCGCTTTTTGGAAACCATTCGGATCAAACCCTTCCGTTTATGTTTAGTGAGTTGTAATCATTTTGATTGTCCCCGAACGTCGTCCGATACTAAAATCGGCAATCAAGACCAAACTGAAACAGTCGCCCGGGAGCATTGCGGTATCTTCCCTCGAACGAACGGTTCTGATTGGTAAAGTTGATTGCCTTTGCGTAGATCGTCGCCCAATCGGCAACGTCACAGCTGATGTTGAAATCCAACAGCGCAAAGTCGTCCTCCATGTAATTGAGTCCGTCGCTGCCGGAGCCGAACATTCCATGCAAGCTCGCCTTCCATGGTCCGTTCCGATATCGGATCGATGCTTTGTAACTGTTTCGAGGCGCGCGCCAATTGCTGAGCGCGGATTCGCCGTTGAAATTTCGATCGCGATGGGTATAAGAGTAGCCGACTTTATAGCTCCAGTGCTCATCCATCTTCTGGCGATAAGTGAGATCGATGCCGCGTTGCTTGTCCTCGCCGTTGACGTAATTGAAATCCCGCCACACGAACAGATACGGATCATATTCGTTAGCATAGACGCTGTCGACCACCGCCATATTCAAGTAATTATTGATGGAGGCGTTGTAGAGGCTCAATGACATGTTTACCTTATCGCTGAAATCGTGCTCGATGCCGATGGTCTCTGTGTGCCCCGTCTCGGGATTTAATCTGTCGTTGCCATGGATCATCGACATGAAGAACGGAACATCATCGCTCGTCCACCATCGAGCATCGTACGAGTACAACTGCCTCGCGTTGGGCGCCTGATACGCCCGACCCCACGACGCGAAAATTTTTGTCTGATCGTCGGGAGAATAATTGGCGGCGATCTTCGGCGACCATTGCGATCCGAATTGGCTGTTGTGATCCAATCGAGTGCCGGGGATCAGCGTCCACTTGCCCATCGTGATCGTATCTTGAATGTAGTAGGCTTGATTGTTGCGCTTCTTCTGCGCGTAACGCCACTGGACATGCTCATCGCTCGTCTGATGCCACTCGGCGCCGACGATCAAGCGGTGCTGCCCAAACTCCCAACCGTTTTGATAATCAACGCCCTGCAGTCTCGATGTGCCCTGCCCGAAGATCATTTCGTCCATGTCCCGGTAATTGTTGAAGTAGCGGAGGAAGCCCGGGGTCGATGTCCCCTCTTTGAAGTTGTAGGTCAGCGACAATTGATTGTCCAATTCGTATTTGGGATCGGTGGCGTCGACGTAGTTAAACAGATCGTTGACGAAATCCTGTTGACGATATTTGTTGTATCGATTCGAGTAGTGCATGAGCTCGAAGGTCAGAGAGTTTCTATCGTCGAAGGTGTGATCCAATCGAACCATCACGCGATCGTTGTCGTAATCGCTGCCGAGCTCGTGATTGCCTGCGGGTATATTTCCCCGATAGCTGTAAGGTCTGCTCTTGCCGATACCGGCGTCGATGAACCAGCCCAACTTGCCGTCGTTGCCCTGCGTGGTGATCTCGTACTGATGACGGTGCCACGAGCCGCTGTTGACATCGATCGTGGTCTCGCTGTGATCGCCGCGTTTGGTGATGATGTTGATGATGCCGCCGACCGCGTCGGAACCGTAAAGCGCGGAGCCTCCGCCCTTGACAACCTCAATGCGCTCGATCGCCTTCATCGGCGGATTCATGAAGGTGCGGTGTCCGTTGACGAGCACCAATACCCGATCGCTGCTGTTGACCATGGCGCCGGGCAATTCGTTGTCTCCGATCAATCCGTTGCCCGACAGGAGTCCGTTGATATGAGAGAGCGCCTCGGGTATGCTCTGATAGTGATTGGCATCGATCTCGTCGGCGGTGATCACCACCACTTCGGCGGGCGTCGACAAGCGTCTGGTCGGAATGCGTTCCGCCGTCTCAAACGTGTCGACCAGCATCAGATATTGGAGGCTCCCCTCGTTGATGTCGGCGTTGACCCGAGTCGGCGGCAAGAACAGATTCGCCATCAACGCGACGGTCAGCGGCAGTACCCAACGCGATCGATCAACTGCTCGCGCGATCGATCGCTTGGTTTTCTTGGAAACCATTCGGATCAGACCCTTCCGTTTATGTTTGGTGAGTTACAACCGTTTTTGAGCGTTCTCGAGATTCGTCTTGTACGCCTCGACGTCGGGATCGAGCTCGACCGCCTTCTTGTACGCCTCATAAGATTTTTTGAAGTTGCCCTGTCCGCCGTACGCATAACCGAGGTTGTTCCACGCGTTGGCGTAATTCGGATCGATCTTGATCGCCTTGTGGCAGCACTCCGCCGCCTTCTTGTAATCCTTCTTAAAGTTGTAGACGTAGCCCAATCCGTTCCACGGCTCGGCATAATTGTCATCGTACTGCGTCGCCTTCGTGAAGCATTCGAACGCCTTGTCGAAATCGCCCTTCCGACTGAGCGCGTATCCGAAGTTGTTCCATGCCTTGGCGTAATCATTTTTGATCGCCAACGCCTTCTCGTAGCACTCGATCGCCTTTTCGGAATTGCCGAGGTGCTCGTAGACATTGCCCATGTTGCTCCACGGCGCGGGATCGTTCGGATCAAGCTCGATGCCCTTCTTGAAGCACTCGATCGCTCGATCGTAATCCTTCAGCTTGTCGTAGGAGTAGCCGAGATTATTCCACGGCGCGGCATAATTTCTGTCGAGCTCGATCGCCCGACGGCAAAATTCGATCGCCTTCTGATAGTAGTCGGGGCGATTCTCATTGGTGCCCTTGTAATTGTACGAGCAACCCATGCCGTTCCACGACGGCGCAAATTCGTCGTAGAGATCGATCGCATGCTGGAAACACTTGATCGCCTCGTCGTACTGTCCGCGATCAAAATGAATCCAGCCCAAGCTCGTCCACGGCGCCGAGTACAACGGATCGACCGCAATCGCCTGATTGAAGAATTTGGTCGCGCCGTCGAGATCGTCAAGCTGATATCGATTGACGCCGTCGGCATGAAGTTGCGTCGCGGTGAACTTCTCTTCATTGCGCTTGACCTCTTTGTTGATCACCTGACGCTCCGGCTCGGTTGCCGTCTTGAATTTCTCCTTGAGCTCGGCAAGCTCGGCGTCGTTCTTGGCAGTGTACTCCTCTTGATCCTTGTTGAGCTTGATCGCGTCCTCGATCTTGTCCTTGCTCTTGTTGAGCTGAGCCAAAACGATGTCGGTGTCGACCACGACCGTGATGTGGCAGTTATACTTGACCGCCACCCCGCCCAATATCTCTACGGTGATGGGCGCGCTCTTGACCTCGACGATGTTGGCGGAGATCGTTCGAACCGCGTCCTTGGTCAATTGCCCCGCTCGCACTTCCGACATGCTCTCAATAAAAACTCCCGCCTTCTCACTCGCGGCACGCTTGGCTGCATTGCGCGCGCGTTCCTGAGCTACGACGGGATTTTCCTCCGGACCGTCGCCCATGATCGAATAGCCGTCCGCCTCTATCAGTTTGAGTTCGGCGAAGACCACGAGCGTCAAGGTCGAGAGCAAAAAAATGAGCACCATCGTGAAGAAGGCGTTGGGGCGTTTCGAAATACAAATCTCACTCATGATGATCACATTCTTATCGTTGATGTATTCACTCCTGTAGCGAAATATTATCATGGAAAGATGAACGTATCAAGGGATTTGTGACAGATTAGAAAGATTTAACGGGATTCTAATCTCGCTCTAATCAGCTCCGATCGATCATTGACGACGGAAGGAGGCGCGGCTCCCTTTGCGAGTCTTGCTCACCTCGAGCCGAACGGGTATCCTCTGCTTGAGCTCCTCGACGTGCGAGATGATCCCGACCAGTCGTCCGCCGCTCTGCAAATCCATCAACGAGCGGATCGCCATGTCGAGCGTCTCACTGTCGAGCGTGCCGAAACCTTCGTCGATGAAGATTGTATCGAGCTTCACGCCGCCCGCATAATTCTGTACCACGTCCGCCAGCCCCAACGCCAGCGCCAGCGACGCCAAAAACGATTCGCCGCCCGACAACGTCTGAACACTGCGCGTTGACTCCGAATACTCGTCATATATCTCGAGCTCCAAGCCCGAAAGCCGTCGCGCGCCCAATGATTCTTTCCGATCGATGAACATGTATCGCCGCCCGCTCATCACCGCCAATCGTTGGTTCGCCTCCGCTATGATGTCCTCGAACATCGCATGCAGGACGTATCGAGAGAATGACACGCTGCCGTTCGCCACCGTCGACAGCCGCGACCACGTCTGATGCTCGCGCTCCAATCGCTCGCGCTCGGTTGCCAACGCCGATAACTTCTCGCCCTTGTCCCTCAACACGTTGAGCCGTTCGGTCAATCGGGTGACGAGTTTCGTGCCGTCGACGAACGACGCTTCCGCTCGATCCAATTCCGCGCGGAGTTGATCAACATTCGGGCGCTCACGATCCTTCAATTGATCCGTCAGTTCGGTTCGCGCGTCGATGATCGATTGCTGTTTGGCGATCGCCGTCGCCAGCTCACGTTCCAATCGATGATAATTTTTGTCCGCCGCATCAAAAGCCCGCTTCTTCCCGTCGAGCGCCGATCTCAACTCTCTCAACTCAACGCTCACTCGAGCCTCGTCACTCGCGCCGTAGCCCTCCATGATCGTCTGCTGCTTCTCCTCAACGCTCCGTCGCGCCGACGCCTCTCGCGCCGATGCCTCCGTCAACGCCCGTTGCCTCTCTTCACGCTCGCGGCGCACATCATCAACAAACTGCCTGCCCTTGACGATCCGTTGCCGACAATCATCAAGCGTCGCCGCCGATTGCCGCGCC
The DNA here is from genome assembly GCA_017477125.1 of Selenomonadaceae bacterium. Classification (GTDB taxonomy): domain Bacteria; phylum Bacillota; class Negativicutes; order Selenomonadales; family Selenomonadaceae; genus Quinella. The sequence continues at coordinate 1,875 of JAFUXN010000003.1, read as the reverse complement.
GCATCCAATTCATTCTGCGCCTGCTCGGTCCCGATCAGTTTCGATTTCGATGAAAGCTCCTCGCGCTTGCTCTCAAGCTCCGCGCGCTGCCCCGATAATTTTTTGTCCGCCTCGAGCTTCTGCATTTCAATCGACTTCAATTGACGCTCCGCCGTCTCAATCTCCTCGTCCGTCGGGATCAAGTCGTCGCTCGTCGCCAACCGCGGGTGATGCGTCGACCCGCATACGGGACAAGGCTCACCCTCCCGCAATCCGATCGCCAACAGCGCCGCTCGCCCCGTCCGTGACAAGTGCTTGAGCCGATCCAAATCCCGTTGACGCTCCAATCGTTGGCGTTCGATCCGATCAAGTGCCGCCTTCGATTGCTTGAAATCATTCTCCAATCGTCGGATCGTATCGACCAGTTGATCGCGTTGCCTGCAATCCGCCAGCCGCCGTTGATATTCTTCAACCTTGCCCGCACCCGCGATGTGCGTCTTCTCCTCGTCGAGCAACTGTTGAAGGCGGCGCTCAAACTTCTCAACCTTGAGCTTCACCGTCGACAGATCGGCTTGCGCCTTCTCAACCGCCTTCGACGCGTCGCTCGCTTGACGGATCGCATACTTCAATTCTTCAAGCTTGCGGATCACTTTGGTCAGCTCGACGATCCGTTGATCCATCGAACGACGCTCGGGTTCCTCCGCCTTGCGCCGATCATATTCCTCTCGCGCCGGCTCGATCTCTTTACGCACTCGATCGAGATCAGCCGACGCCCCTTTGAGCTCATCATTCCGACGATCGAGATCAATAAATTTCTGCGCCAACGCTTGAGCTTCGGAATGCTTTTTGTTGAGCGCGTCCCGATCGGTTTTGAGTTGATTCAATCCGTCGGTCGCCGCCTTCAGCTCGCCGTCGAGTTTCGAGATGAGCGCCGACAGTTCAGCCTCGTCCTTCGCGTCCGTCTCCGATAAATGGATCGCCCGCTCGCTCAACTTCGATTCGTAAAGCCGTTTCATCTCCGCCGCTCGCTGCTTCAATTGATCTTCCAATCGTCGATAGAAACCCGTCTTGAACAGGATCGTCAAAATCGATTCGCGATCCTTCGAGCCCGCCATCAAAAATCGTTTGAAGTCGCCCTGCGGCAACACGATCACTTGCCTGAACTGATCGCACTTGAACCCGATGAGCTCACCGATCATCGTCGTCACCTTCGACGCGCCGTTGGTCATCAGTACGTTGAGCCCGCCCTCGATCCTGTACAGTTCGGCGTCGGCGTTGACGGTCGTCGTGCCCGTGCCTCTCGCCTTCGCCCGCTCATACCGCGGAGTTCTCCTCACTCGATATATCTTGTCGCGCAACGCAAACGTAAACTCAACATAGGTCGCGTGATTGGCACCGGCTTGCTCCGATCTCATCATCGTGCCGTCGCGTCCGCCCCCCGAACTGTCGCCGTACAGCGCAAAGCACATCGCATCGAGCAGAGACGTCTTGCCCGAGCCCGTCACTCCATGGATCAGAAAAAAATTCTCGCCGCCGAGTTCTCTCTCAAAATCGATCTCAAGCTCGTCAACGTACGGACCAAACGCTTCGAGCTTCAATCGGATCGGTCTCATCGCTCATCCTCCTCCCGCATCGACCTCAAGCAATCGATCAACGCCGCCTCCTGTTCAGAGTTGAGCCGATCGCCCGTCTGATACTCGAAGAAGTCTTTAAACTGATCGAGCACCGATGCCCCCTCGGCTCGTTTGAGCCCGCCGCCCGTCGACGTCTCGCGCAGGAAGTTCACCTTCTCGATCGCAAGCAGATCATGCTGGGGCGTCAACGGCAGGAACTCGAGCGCCGCTCGTCCGTCCGCGCCAAGCTCCCGCTCAAAATCGATCTCAAGCTCGTCAACGT
>JAFUXN010000002.1 GCA_017477125.1 Selenomonadaceae bacterium | reverse complement strand
ATCACGGCGTCGGAGTAAATTTATTTTTTTCCCGCCCACTCACCCTTGAAGGACTTCGTCCTTCGACCACGGAGGACACTTTGATCGTCAGACGCCCCTTCGACCATCCGGCGTCCAACCCACCGCGCACCATACCGTCTTCGGTTTTTGAGCAATAAAAAATGCCCCCAACACGAGGGCATTATTTTTTTTACCTTACCATCAATGCAGTCGAGCGTCCTCTACATCGTCCGCCGAGTCGTCAGCATCCGAAGGCTGCTCTGCTTTGTTCTTCCTCAACTGCATCACCAATATCAATCCAAAGATCGCCAAGCCGATCACGTCCGTCGTCAGCCCCGGCTTGATCATCAACAGCCCGCCGCTCCCGAGCACCAGCCTCTCAACCATCGACATCGGTCGCGCCAAGTATCCTATCAGCGACGACGACAGCGCGATCATTCCGACCACCGCCGTCACCAACGATATCATCAGCCCCAATGTCACGCCGTCGACCAACAACAGCTCGGGATTCAGCACGAACATGTACGGTATGATGAACGCCGCAATCGCCAACTTCGACGCGTTCACGCCCGTCTTCAACGCGTTGCCTCCACTGATCCCCGCGCCCGCGTACGCCGCCAACGCTACCGGCGGAGTCACGTCAGCGATGATCCCGAAGTAGAACACAAACATGTGCGCCGCCAAAATCGGCACGCCCATTTGGATCAACGCCGGCGCCGCGATCGTCGACGTGATGACATAGTTCGCCGTCGTCGGCACGCCCATGCCCAATACGATCGCCGTCAGCATCGTGAAGAACATCGACGGCAACATCAATCCGCCCGAAAGCTCCAGCAGTCCCGACGCCATTTTCAGCCCGACGCCCGTTTTGGTCACCACGCCTATGATGATCCCTGCCGCCGCGCATGCCACCAGCACACCGAGCACGCCCTTTGCGCCCTTCTCGAGCCCGTTGATGATCTCGATCGGCTTCATTCGCGTCGACGCTCTCAACGATGAGCAAACGATCGATAACACCATCGCCACCAACGCCGCTCGCATCGGAGTGTAGCCGCTCACCAACAGATATACGATCGCGATCAACGGGATCGCCAGATGACCACGCTCGCGCAATATCTCTCCAAACCGCGGCAGTTGATCTCGAGGTATGCCTTTCAAGTTCCCGCGCTTGGCTTCGAAGTGCACGCCCAACCACACGCCGAGGAAGTACAGCACCGCAGGAATAATCGCCGCCTTGACGATCTCAATGTAGGGGATGCCGACGAACTCAGCCATAAGGAACGCCGCCGCGCCCATAACAGGAGGCATCAATTGCCCGCCCGTCGACGCCGCCGCCTCGACCGCGCCCGCGAAATTTTTGTGGTAGCCGAGCTTCTTCATCATGGGGATCGTCAATGAGCCCGTGCCCACCACGTTCGCAACCGACGAGCCGCTCACCGTCCCCATCAATCCGCTCGAGAGCACCGCAACTTTAGCCGGACCTCCCGACGCCCAGCCCGCCAACGCGTTCGCCATGTCGATGAAGAATTTGCCGAGCCCCGTCGATTCCAAATACGCGCCGAACAGTATGAACAGGAAGATGAACGTCGACGACACGCCCAACGGTATGCCGAAGATGCCCTCCGTCGTGAAGAACACATGGCTGATGAACTCGTCGAGGTCGAGCCCGCGATGAGCCAACACCCCGGGCATGTACTGTCCGCCGAACGCGTAAGCGATGAACAACATCACCACACACACCATCGGGACGCCCACCACTCGACGCGCCGCCTCGATCACCAACGCGATCCCGATCGCTCCGACTATGATGTCCATGGTCGTCGGCAACGCCGCGCGGAGGATCAGTTGTCGGTACTCGATCACGATGTAAGCGGGAGCCGCCGCGCCGAGGATCGCGAACATCGCATCGACGGGGTGAATTTTGTTGTGCTTCCATGATTTTCGCATCGGATAGAGCAGGAACGACAACGCCAGCCCGAATCCCAAATGGATCGACCGTTGCAGCCAAGCGTCGAGCACGCCGAATACCGCCGTGTACAATTGGAACACCGAAAACGAGATCGCCAGCGCCGTCACGAGCCGTTTCATCACGCCGGTATATTCCATCGTGTTCGACTCGTTGTCGAATTTCTTGAGGACTTCCTTCGATGTCATGGTCTTGTCGGACATCAACCTTGCCTCCCTTCGAGCGCTTGAACATAGATCGCGCACTCGAGCCGCTTCTTCTGAATCTCGCAACCGATCTCGTACGGCTGTCGAATGTCTCCGTTGAACAGATCGGCATTGGCATGGCAGCCGCCCGAGCAGTAGAATCGCGCCCAACATTCTCGACACCGCGGCTTGTTGAGCACATGCGATTGTCGAAAGTACGTCGTCCATCCGCGCGGATCATCAACGCCGTCGAACACAGAGCCCAATCGGTATTGCTCGCGACCGACGAACTGATGACAAGGATAGAGATCGCCGTTGACATCAACCGCGAAGTACTCATGCCCTGCGCCGCAGCCCGATAACCGTTTCGCCACGCATGGACCGTTCGACAGATCAACGTTGAAGTGGAAGAAGAAGAAGCCGCGCCCTTCACGCCGACGCTCGAGATAAGCATCGGTCAATCGATCGTACTCGCGACGGATCGTCGGGAGATCGTCGGCGGTGAAGCCCAACGGAGAATCTTTCAACACGACGGGCTCAACGCTCAACACGTCAAAGCCCGCGTCGTGGAGCGACAACACGTCGTCGGTGAAGTCGAGGTTGCATTTAGTGTAGGTGCCGCGCAAGTAGTAATTCGAGCCGCCGCGGCTGTCGACCAGACGCTTAAAGTTGGCGCGCGCACGATCATATGAACCATGCCCCGTCGAGTCGGGACGCATGGCATCGTGGATCGCCTTGCGCCCGTCGAGGCTCAACACCACCGAAATGTTATTGTCGTTGAGCCAATCACCGGCGCCGTCGTTGAGGAGCATGCCGTTTGTCGTCAACGTCAGCTTGAAAATTTTATTGGTGTCGAGCTCTCGAGCGCGGACGTATTCGGTGACGGCTTTGACGGTCGAGAGATTTATCAACGGTTCGCCGCCGAAGAAGTCAATCTCGCAATGCCGACGGTTGATCGATTTCCTGATGATGAAGTCGACCGCCGCTCGCCCGACCTCGGCGCTCATCAGTCCGCGCGAGCCGTATGAACCTCCGTCGCCGAAACAGTACTTGCATCGAAGGTTGCAATCTTGAGCGACCATCAGACACAGCGATTTGACGATGCCCGATTGCTTGAACGTCGGCGGCACATCGATGTCGGGAGCGAACAACAGTTGCTCGTCGATGAGCTGATGCAATTCGTCAAGCGCCTCGTTGAGATCGGAGGCGGGATATTTTTGATCGAGCGCGGCGATCACGATTGCGTCGTTGGAGCCGTCGAAGTGATCCATGATGTCGAAGATCATTCGGTCGACGAGATGAACGGCGCCGCTGTTTATGTCGAGGAGAATGTACGCGTCGCCTTGCTTGAATTTATGAATGCGCTTGTCGATGGCAATCAGTCCTTCCGCAAAAAAAAATCTGCTATCATTCTAAAGCATAGCAGATAATTTTTCAATGCATACTTCAAACAGAAATGATATTGTGGAGCGACGGGTAAAGAACGGCGCGCCCGCCAGCTCACGGGGCGGCTCGCGCCTATCCTCATGAGTCGGCGGCAAAAAATATTTGTGGGACGTGGAAACGGGAGCGGCGTCCGCCGAATGTCGAGGTGACGACGATATTTTGAGGGCGACGGAAAGAACGGCGCGCCCGCCTTCGCCCGCGGCGGCTCGCGCCTATCCTCATGAGTCGGCGGCAAAAATATTTGTGGGTCAGAGGGAACGGAGCGGCGTCCGCCCAATGCCAAGGCGGCGACGATATTTTGAGGGCGACGGAAAGAAAGGCGCGCCCGCCTTCGCCCGCGGCGGCTCGCGCCTATTCTCATGAGTCGACGGCAAAAATATTTGTGGGGCAGAGGGACGGGGGCGGCGTCCGCCGAAGGACGAGGCGACGACGATATTT
>JAFUXN010000023.1 GCA_017477125.1 Selenomonadaceae bacterium | reverse complement strand
CCAGGGTTAGGGCGAGCCGTCGCCCCACGCAACTTTAGAGCATGATGCTGAATGACTGAAAATGGCGCGTCGCCGTCTCATCGCGGGACGCACGACGCTTTATTTTTATCCGTCGCCCTTCAATCGTTGAGACGCTAAAAATGTTTAGGGCGCGCCGCCCCCTTCGAGAGGCGGTCGCCCGTCCCTTTCAGCCGTCGCCCCACACAACTTTAGAACACGATGCTGAGTGATTGAAAAGGCGCGTCGCCGTCTCATCGCGGGACGGACGACGCTTTTTTTTATCCGCCGACCTTTAACCGTTGAGCCGCTGACCATGGACAAGGGCGTGCCGCCCCCTTTGAAGGCGGATGCCTTTTCTTCAATCGTTGCTCTACAAAAAATTTTTGGCATCGAGCTCAAAGGGTGAGCGAGCGAGCCGCCGGCATCGTAGGCGGGCGCTCGTATTTTTATCCGTCGCCCCACAATACTTCAGAACGTGATGCTGAGTTTCTTCTTGGCGTCCTGCTCGAGCGTGAGGAATTGCGAGAAGCCGGTCATGTCGAGCACCTCTCGCACCGCGGGCTGCACATTCTTGATCATCATCGACCCTTGCCGATCCATTTTGCGTTGCGTCTTGAGCAGTATCCTCAACCCCGCCGACGCCACATAATCGAGCTGCGCCAGATCGATCGTCAGCTCATTCACTCCCGTCAACGCCGTCGCCAAGTCTTTGTCGAGCTGCATCGCCGTCACCGCATCGAGCCGCCCCACCAACTTCACCGTCAGATTCGACCCCTCGCGCTCCTTGATTATCTCCATTAAAATTCTCCTCTCAACATTGATGATATGATATTAACTTTGATCGCCGCCGCCGTCAAGCGAATTGATCTTCAACGCCAACATCGTGATGTCGTCCGATTGCTCCGCGCCTCTGACATGCGCCTTCAGATCATTCGCCACCGCGCCAACGATCTCCTCAACCGTAGCTCCACGCTCGATCACATTCAACCGATCAATCAGTCGACGTTCCGAATACTGATTGCCGTCAACGTCCATCGCCTCCGTCACGCCGTCGGTGTAGAGGAACAACGCATCGCCCGCCGCCAACGCCAACTCTCTCTGCTCGAACGTCAACGTCTCGTCGATGCCCAGCGCCCAACTCTTTTCGAGCTCGAGGTACTCAAATCGATCGCCGCGTCGAACGAGCGGAGGGTTGTGCCCCGCGTTGACGTACACCAGCCGCCCCGTTTTGATCTCGAGCAACGCCGCGAACACCGTCACGAACATGAACTCGTCGTTGTTCTGACACAGTTGCCGATTGGCGCGCGTCACCGCCGACGCAAGATCGTTCGTCCCGTCGAGCGTCACCGCAAAATTCTTCAGCACCGTCTTCGAGATCACCATGAACAGCGCCGCCGGCACTCCCTTACCGCTCACGTCCGCTATCGTGATCACCAGTCGATCGCCGTCGAGCAGATAGAAATCGTAGAAGTCGCCGCCCACCTCCTTCGCCGCGTGCATCGTCGCGTATAAATCGAACTCCCGATGCTCGGGGAACGGCGGAAAGACGTTCGGAAGCATCGACACTTGAATGTTGCGCGCCACGTTGAGCTCGGTCGATATGCGCTCGCGATCCGCCGTCACTCGCGTGAGGTTGGCGATGTGCCTCTTCAATCGATCGGTCATCGCATTGAACGTGATCGCCAGGCTCTCAATCTCGTCGCCCGTCTTGATCTCCAACTTCTTGTCGAGCGCGCCCGTCGAAATTTCTCTGACGCCGTCGCTCAACCGATGGATCGGCTCAACAAAATGATTCGCCAGCCGACGCCCGATGTAAGCCGTCGCCGCCAACAGCAGGATCACAAACGTGCCGAAAAAAATCATCGTGCTCTGCATGTGTTGACGCAGGTCGACGAGATTTTGTTCGGTGAGCGCGTTGAGCATCTCGGCGTTCTCGACGATCGGCTCACTGATCACCGCCGCATCGAGCACCGCCGCAAAACTCCAATCGGTCTGATCGATCGGCGCGTACGAAATGAAATACCTCTTACCGTCGACGGTCGCCTCGCGAATGCCCTTGAACCCGTCGACCATTTGAGTGGCGATGTCGGCGAGCGTCTGATTGTCGAGCTTGCGCAGATCGGTGTTGAGATCGGCGACGAAATTCTTGTCGGACGAAAGAATCACGCGCCCGCGGTTGTCGAGCACGAAACAAAATCCCTCGTCGTGCATGCTGACCTCCTCGACGATCCTTCTCAACCGATCGAGCGACGCTTGAGCGCATGCCACGCCGGCGATCGACCCGTCGGCATTACGGTAGGGCGTCGCACAAAAAAATCCGAGCGTATTTCGAAACTCCAACCGTTGAACGTCGGTGAAGATCAACGTGCCCGCACTCGACGCCCGCGTGTACCAATCGCTCTTCGTCACATCGCAGATCAACGGCGGCTCTTGACGGTCGTCGGGAGGAACTTCATGATTGTCGTCGACGGTCAAGGTAAATCCGTCGCGAGAGGCGATCGCCATCGACGCCGACATGTTGTTCGTCTCGACGCTTCGGATCAGGAAGTCCCGAATGTTCGACGCCAGCCCCACCTCCGCGCGGAACCAATCGACATTGAAAGTGGCGCTGTGCTGAATGTAGAATGCAATCTCATGGTCGAAGACCTCATCGGGCGGCGGCGTGTACTGCGGCACGAATTGATTGGGCGCCGCTTGAATGTGCGACATCTCGTCGGCGATCTTGCGAACCTCGACGGCGAGCACGGTCAAGCGTTGATTGAGAGCGTCCGCCTTGTCGTTGGTGAGCAGGCTCAGCTCCTTCTTCTTCTGCATCTCGAGCGAATTGGAAGTGTTGACCGCCGATTGCAACCCGATGTCCTCAACGGATTTGAGCGCGAGATTGCGCACGCCGTTCATGCCGTAGAATGCAACGCCGCCGAGAATGATCAGCGTGACGATCGAGATCGACAGCACGATGAGCATAAGTCGGCGGCGGATATTGAGTTTAAGTTTGAGCGTCATCGCCGTCGAGCCTCAACGCGAGCGACAGATGATTGGCGGGCGCGCCCTCAAACATTTCGCGACGGTAATCAAGCTCGTCAAACGTCTGCTTGATGAGGAAAATGCCGAACCCTCCGGGCTCACGCTCCTCGAGAGGCGAATCGTCGGACGCGCGCGGATCGTTGACGACGAGCGGATTGAAAGCAACACCGTGATCAACGATCTCGATGTTGAAACGATTATCGACGGCGGCGACCTTGATCCAAATGCGATCCGAACCGGAGTAGTTGATGACGTTGACGACCGCCTCTTCGAAACCGAGCTCGAGCTTGATCATGATGTCGGGAGGGATCATAACGGCGTCGGCAACCTCGTCGAGCACAACGCGCATGTCCTCAAAGTCGTCGAGCGATGCGGGGTAACACTTCCAATCATTCATGGCGACACCTTCACTTTGCCGACGAGCTCGGAAATATTATTGAGCCCGCGCGATTTGAGATATGATTCGAGCCCGTCAGCGATCCTCATGGTGCTCGACGGGTCGGAGAAGTTGGCGGTGCCGACGGCGATGACGTCAGCGCCCGCGAGGAAAAACTCAACGGCGTCCTCGACCGATCGAATGCCGCCCATGCCGATGATGGGGACGTCGACGGCGTTAGCGACCTGGTAGACCATGCGGACGGCGACAGGCTTGACGGCTGCTCCGCTCAACCCGCCGGTGACATTGCCGAGCGTGGGGCGCCACGAGTTGATATCGATCTGCATGCCCATGAGAGTATTGATCAATGACAGGGCGTCGGCTCCGGCATCGACGACCGCTCGAGCGATCGAAACGATGTCGGTGACGTTGGGCGAGAGTTTGACGATGATCGGCTTGGACGTTGAGCGCTTGGCGGCGGCGGTGACGTCGGCGGCGGCTTTGGGATCGGTGCCGAAAATAATTCCGCCGTCCTTGACGTTGGGGCAGGAGATGTTGAGCTCGATGGCGGAGACTCCGTCGCGATCGAGGGCGCGCGCCAGTTGAGCGAACTCCTCAACGCTCGAGCCGCTGATGTTGACGATGATATTGAAATTGCGTTTGGCGAGGCGCGGCAAGATGTCGTAAATGAACAGACCGATGCCGGGGTTCTCGAGCCCGATGGCGTTGAGCATGCCCGACGGCGTTTCGGCGATCCGATTGCCGTCATTGCCGCGGCGGGGCTTGGGCGTGATGCACTTGACGGCGACGGCTCCCAAACGATTGAGGTCAACGAAGTCCTCAAACTCCTCGCCGAAGCCGAATGTGCCCGACGCGGCGACGATGGGCGTATTCATCTTGATCCCGCACAGCTCGGTCGATAAGATATCAGACATCGAAGAGCACCTCCCTTGCGTCGAAGATGGGTCCGTCCTTGCAAACTTTGCGCCGCCCGTTGACGGTATCGATCGAACACGACAAACATGCTCCAAGCCCGCACGCCATGCGCCTCTCCATCGACACCTCACATCGAATATTTTTCTCTCGGGCGATCGATGCCACCCTGCTCATCATCACGATCGGTCCGCATGTAAGGATCACATTATAATTTTTTCGCGCCAGAACATCGGGAAGCAATTCGGTGACGAAACCTTTCGCCCCAAGCGATCCGTCGTCTGTTGCGATGAACATTTCATCGACCGCGCCGTTGAACTCGTTACGCCAGAGCTCAGCCTCAATTGCCGTCTTGCCTCCGATCAATGCGTCAGCGCCTTCAAACATTCGAGCGACGGACAGCAGCGGCGCCAACCCCACTCCTCCGCCGACGAGCAAAATTTTCTCCTCGACGTTGAAGTTGAACCGATTGCCGAGCGGCGCGAGCAGATCGAGTTGAGTGCCTTCGCCGACGGTCGAGAGAAATTCCGTCCCGCGTCCGACGATCCGATAGAACATCGTCAAGTGATTTTGATCGAATGCGGCGATCCCAAACGGTCGTCGCAACGTGAACTCGTTCGACGGCAATTTCAACTGAACGAATTGCCCGGGCATGGCGTAGAGCGGAGCATCGAGCTCGACGACGAGCCTGAACAGGTTGTCGACCGCCCGCTCGTTGCTCACCACCCGAGCGTTATAAATTTGTTTCATACGCAGCTACCTCCAACGCTGATATGGTAATAGTTTGCGGCGGTGATGTCAACGGCAGGAAAAATTTCTGCAGCGTCGAAAGTTTGAGTAGCATCAATCGAAGGAGTGAGCCCATGAGTAATTCGGAAAAATTGAAGGCGCATCTCGCGCTCATCGACAAATATAAAAATGAAATTATCGAGGCGATCGGCAAGCAACGTTGGTTTCGTTTTGCGAACACGAGCACCGTGCTCTTTGATCGCGACACCAATCTGCTTTGGGCTGATCCCATGAAATTTTCCTATGGTAAGAACGGCAATAGGGCTCCGTACTCCGCTGCCGACAATTATGCCGAAGTTCGAGAGATGTTGGAGGGCAAGAATTATCACTGGGTCGGCAACTGCTTGGACTGGACGATTCCGACTGTCGACGAGCTTTGGCATTTGGTTGAGGATAAAACCTTCCCGCCTTTGAAGGGAGACAATTGGAGAATCAGATGGAAGCGCAACTGGCTCACGCGATCGGGCTGCCTCGATTTGGATCGTGGCATCGATGCGGTCAGCAATGATGATGCGTACGTGATCCCATGCAGTCATTCACTGGTGCCGCGCGCTCCCAAGACGACGTTGGAGATTTTCATCGACAATCTGCTTGATCCGATCTTCAATGATTACAGGATCATGGAACTGTATCGTCAGCTGTATCATCCACCGAAGTATCACCTCGTCAAAAATCCTGCGGCGCCGCCCATCGAAGGCTTTGAAACGTCCGATCTGCTCGATTACATCTCCCATCTCGAAACTCAGCTCTTTGAGTTCGAGGCTCAAGCCGAAGAAATTTGCGCGCGGCTCGAACATTGGCGCCAACATCTTAATGCTTGACGATATTGCTGTCAACGTAAATGTTTTCGACGTGGGGGCGATGACTGTTGCATTACAAGAACGCAAGCCATGACATCGGCAAGCGTTTTTTTTTTGGAGATGATAAAACAAATGTTTTAGGAGTGATGAATGATGGGCAAGAGGAAGTTCGTGAGCGTGGTGATCGTTTTGTTGATGGCGGTCGGCGGATATTTTTACGTCGATCGAGCGTCGAGCGCGGCGGCGGATCAGCGCGAGCTCGAATTAAAATTGTCGGGGAACGTCGACGTGCGAGAAGTGTCGTTGGCATTTCGACAGAGCGATCGGATCGCTGAACTGTTGGTTGATGAGGGCGATCAAGTTGAGAAGGATCAACTGCTCGGTCGACTCGACAATCGTGAGCTCGCATTGCAGATCGCAAAGGCGCGGACGCAGATCAAAATGCAGGAGGCGGTGGTGCTTCGCTTGCACAACGGCACTCGAGCGGAGGACATAGCTCAATACGAGGCGAAGGTTCGGGCGGCGCAGGCTGATCTCGACGACGTGGCTCAACATTACCGTCGGATTCAAGATGTGTACGATGAGACGCAGGGCAGTGCGATCACGCGTGAGGAGTTGGCGACGGCGCGCCTGCAGTACACGAATCGGTTGGCGAAGGTCGAGGAGGCTCAGCAGGCATTGAACTTGGCGGTGGCGGGACCGCGCGTTGAGGACATCGACGAGGCTGAAGCTCAACTGCAGGCGCTCAACGATGAACTGGCGCGGCTTGAATTTCTGTTGACGCAATACGAGTTGCGCTCGCCGACCGACGGAGTGATCCGCTCTCGGCTGCTCGAGGTGGGCGACATGGCATCGGCATCGACGCCGGTGTTCAAGATATCGCTCAACGACAAGAAATGGGTGCGGGCGTACGTCAAGGAAACTGATCTGTCGAAGGTGCGCGAGGGTCAAGCGGCGCAGGTATTCATCGACAGCCTGCCGGGTCAAGCGCTCGACGGTCAGATCGGATTCATCTCGTCGACGGCAGAGTTCACGCCCAAGACCGTTCAAACCGACGAACTCCGAACGTCGCTGCTCTACGAGATCAGAGTTTATGTCGACGACGCGGCGAATGTATTGAGGTTGGGCATGCCGGCGACGGTGCGGGTGACGTTGAGATGATCGTCCGCGCGGAACGTCTGACGAAAAAATTTTTGACGGCGACGGCGCTCGACGACATCAGCCTGACGATCAAAGCGGGTTGCCTGACGGCGTTGATCGGTCCCGACGGCGCGGGAAAGACGACGCTGATGAGATTGATCGCGGGGTTGATGATGCCGACGGCGGGCTCGATTGAGGTATTGGGCATGCCGACGGCGGGCAACGAGCAGACGATCCAATCGCGCATCTCGTACATGCCGCAGAAGTTCGGACTCTACGAGGATTTATCGATCGCCGACAACATGAATCTGTACGCCGACCTTCACGCCGTCGATCGATCCGTCCGTCGAGAACGTTTCGAGCGGCTGTTGTCGATGACGGGGTTGACGCCGTTCGTTGATCGGTTAGCGGGGAAATTATCGGGCGGCATGAAACAGAAGTTGGGGCTGGCGTGCACGCTCGTTCGCTCGCCCGAACTGCTGTTGCTCGACGAGCCGACGGTCGGGGTCGATCCGCTGTCGAGACGAGAGCTGTGGCAGATCATCAAGCAGTTGATCGCCGACGAGCGGTTGAGCGTGTTGGTGGCGACGGCGTACATGGAAGAGGCTGAGCGTTGCGAAGAAGTGTTCGTGATGAACTGCGGGCGGGTGTTGATGTCGGGGTCGCCTTCGACGATCACCGCCGTGGCTCGCGATCGATGTTACAAACTAAAAACGCCGGCGGGAGTGCCGACGCGGATATTGCAGAGCATCTTATTCGACGACAAGAAGCATGTGATCGATTCGGTGCCGGAGGGCGAGGGCGTACGCTTCATCGCTCAACGGAATGTCGAACGGGAGTACTTCACTGCTCGATTGGGCTTGACGGTCGAGAGAGTTGAGCCGCGTCTCGAGGACGGATTCATGATCCTGCTGCACGCCGCTCGCTCGAACGCAACCGCTCCGCTCGTCGGGCTCAAACAATTATCGTTGAGAGGCGACTATCGACTGTCGACCGAGATCGATATCGAGGTGCGCGAGCTCGTGCGTCGGTTCGGATCGTTTACCGCCGTCGACAAGACGAGCTTTCAAGTGCGACGCGGAGAAGTATTCGGGCTGTTGGGACCCAACGGCGCGGGCAAGACGACGACGTTTCGCATGCTATGCGGGCTGCTGCCGTTGACGGACGGATATTTGAGCGTGGCGGGCGTGAACTTGAGGACGGCGCGGACGTTGGCGCGGCTCAACATCGGGTACGTGGCGCAGAAGTTTTCAATGTACGGGAACCTGACGGTGGTTGAGAATCTGACGTTCTTCGGGGGCGTGTACGGATTGAGCGGGCGAACGTTGAGCGAGCGGATCGCGGCGGTGCTCGACGAGTTTAAGTTGCTCGACGTGAAGGAGCATCGGGCAGAGGATTTGCCGGGCGGATATAAGCAACGGCTGTCGATGGCGGCGGCATTGATCCACGAGCCGAAGATATTATTCTTGGACGAACCGACGAGCGGGATCGATCCGTTGGCGCGACGAGATTTTTGGAGGCAGATCACCGATCTTTCGTCGAGGGGCACGACGATCATCATCACGACGCACTTCATGGAGGAGGCGGAGTATTGCGATCGCATGATGATACAGGATCGCGGGAAGCTGTTGGTGCTCGGCACGCCGCAAGAAATTCGCCGGCGGTACGGCTCATCGATCTCAACCATGAACGATCTGTTCATCTCGATCGTTGAGGGGGCGAGAGCACAATGAGCTTTATGAGGTTTTACGCGTTGACCCGCAAGGAATTTCTTCAGTTGATCCGCGATCGGAGCAGTCTGTTGATAGGAGCCGTCCTTCCTCTGGCTTTGATCCTGATCATCGGCTACGGCATTTCTCTCGACGTCAAAAATATTTCCGTCGCCGTCGTGCTCGAGGACGCCTCGCCCGACGCTCAACGCGTCGTCAACTTCCTCGACGGCTCCGAATACTACTCTCCGATCTACGTCACATCGATGAACGACGCCGTTGATCTCATGCGCCGACGGAAGATCGATGCGATCATCGTCGTGCCTCCCGACTTCTCTCAAGCGCTCAACCGTCGCGACGCTCAACTTCAACTGATCCTCTACGGCGTCAACACGACGACCGCCAACGCCGTCAAGGGCTACATCGAATCGGGCGTCGCCGCCTTCAACGCCAACTTTTACGCCGGTCATGCTCCGCGCGGATTGGTGACCATCGACAGCCGCATTTGGTTCAACGATGCCAACTCGAGCACGTGGTACTTTATCCCCGGCTTGATCATGTTGATCCTGACGATCATCGGCATCTTCTTGACGGCGCTGGTGATGGCTCGCGAGTGGGAGCGCGGCACTCTCGAATCGCTGTTCGTGACGCCCGTGCGCGTGCTCGAAATCCTGCTGTCGAAGATGATCCCGTACTTCGTGATCGCGATGTTCGGCTTGTTCTTGTGTTTGATCGCCGCCCGATACCTCTACGAAGTGCCGCTGCATGGATCGCTCGCCGCGTTGATGTTGAGCTCGGTGCTGTATCTGTTCGTGGCGTTGGGGATCGGCTTGGTGATCTCGTCGGTGACCAAGAGCCAATTCCTTGCGGCGCAGGTGGCGTTGATCGTCGGGTTCCTGCCGTCGGTGATGCTGACGGGATTTTTGTTCGACCTTCACAGCGTGCCGACGTGGGTGAGCGCGGTGGGGCATGCGCTGCCCGCGACGTATTATCTCGAGCTGTTGAAGACGATCTTCTTGGCGGGCGACGATTGGAGACTGATTGCGAAGAACTGTTTGGTGCTGGCGACGTATGCGGTGCTGTTCATCTCGATCGCATTGAAAGTGACACGGAAGAGGGTGGGCTGATGTTCCTTCGCCAATTGAGATTTCTGATCCGCAAAGAGTTTCTGACGACGCTCAAGGATCCGAAGACGCGGGCGATATTGATCGTGCCGGTGTTTGTGCAGAGCATGATCTTCGGGTACGTTGCGACGTATGATCTTGATCAAGTGCCGTATGCGTTGCTCGACATGGATCGGTCGCGAGCGTCGACGGAGTTTGTTGCGCGGCTCGACGGGTCGACGGCATTTGAACGCGTGCGGACGATCATGAATGCGACGGAGATCGCCGACTGCATTGACTCGGGCGATGCGATGTTGGTTGTATCGATCCCGCAGGAGTTTGAGCGTGAGCTGTCGAGCGGGAGGACGGCGACGATCCAAGTGATCACGGACGGGCGCAACAGCATGACGGCGTCGCTTGCGAGCGGATATATCGGCTCGATCGCGGGCGCCTTCAACTCCGCGCGGAACCCGCGATTGAATTGCGTCGAGCTCCGAACGGTTGCGTGGTACAATCCGAATCTGGTGACGCGATGGAATTTCCTGCCGACGTTGGTCATAATGTTGAGCCTGGTGCAAGTGCTGATGCTCGGTGGCTTGTCGGTTGCGCGCGAACGCGAGCAGGGTACGTTCGATCAATTGTTGGTGACGCCGCTGTCTCCGACGCAGATATTGATCGGCAAAGCGGTGGTGCCGATGATGATCGGGCTGTTGCAATCGTCGATGGTCTTGTTGATCTGCCGATGGTGGTTTGAAATCCCGATGGCGGGCGGGCTGCTGCCGATGTACGCGACGATCTTTGTGTTCATGCTGAGCTGCACGGGACTGGGCTTATCGATCTCGGCGGTGTCGTCGTCGATGCAGCAGGTGATCGTTTACTGCCTTGTGCTGATCATGCCGATGGTTTTGTTGTCGGGAATGGCGACGCCGGTCGACAACATGCCCGAGGCGTTGCAGACATTGACGTGGGCGAATCCGATGAGGTTTGCGCTCGACTCGGTGCGACGAATTTATTTGGAGGGCGCGGGCATTTCGGACGTGGCGCTGAACTTTGCGCCGATGTTGGCGATCAGCGCGTTGACGTTGCCGATTGCGGGTTGGCTGTTCCGAAACAACTTATGATATCGGCGACGGCGGCGTTGGCGGCGCGGATCAGATCGTCGGGCGCGAGGATCAACTGTTGCCCGCGAAGTCCGGCGCTGATTGATATCTTTTCGAGCGCGGTCGCCTTTTGATCGATATAGACAGGGAAATTTTTCTTGGCGCCCAACGGCGAACAGCCGCCGCGCATATATCCCGTGGTCGGAAGCAAATCCTTCAACGCAATGAGCTCGACGGATTTATTGTTCGACGCCCGAGCGAGCGCTTTGAGGTCAAGCTCGTCGGCTCCGTTGATCACCGCCATGATGATCCCCGTCCGATCGCCCTTCGCCACGAGAGTTTTGAACACTGTCTTAATGTCGAGCCCCGCCGTCGCCGCCACATGCTCCGCCGACAGATCACTTTCATCGACCTCATACGTTTTGATCTCATAATCAATTTTGAGGTTGTCGAGCAGACGAGCGGCATTGGTCTTCTTCATCTTCTTCAACTTCATCACTCCAAACAAACTAAAAGGCGGCTCCGCCCCGCATTGGGATGAAGCCGCCAACATTTTTATTCCAAACTCAATCGGTTGAGCGGAGCTTACATCATGCCGCCCATACCGCCCATGCCGCCCATGCCTGCGCCCGCCGGCATTGCCGGTTCCTTCTCGGGCTTGTCGGCGACGAGCGTCTCGGTGGTGAGGATCATCGCTGCGATCGATGCCGCGTTCTGCAACGCACTGCGCGCAACCTTCGCCGGATCAACGATGCCCGCTTTGATCATATCGACATATTCATTGGTCAACGCATTGAAGCCCACGCCCTGCGGCGCCTTCTTGACTTCAGCCACGACAACCGAGCCTTCCATGCCTGCGTTATCGGCAATCTGACGAACGGGCTCCTCGATCGCGCGTTTGATGATCTCCACGCCGACCTTCATGTCGCCCGTCACGTTCACATCGTTGAGCACGGGAAGAATGTCAATGAAGGTCGTGCCGCCGCCGGCAACGATGCCTTCCTCAACTGCCGCGCGCGTTGCGTTGAGCGCGTCCTCGATGCGGAGTTTCTTCTCCTTCATCTCGACCTCGGTCGCCGCACCGATCTCAATGACCGCCACGCCGCCCGCGAGTTTCGCCAGACGCTCTTGCAGTTTCTCTTTATCGAAATCGCTGGTCGACTCGGCAATGAGCTTCTTGATCTGGCTGATGCGAGCGTTGATCTCATCTTTGTTGCCGACGCCATCAACGATGGTAGTCTCTTCCTTGGTCGAACGAACCTGACGAGCGCGCCCGAGGTCTTCGAAAGTCACGCTGTCGAGCTTGCGACCGATGTCTTCACTGATCACGTTGCCGCCGGTGAGGATCGCAATGTCCTCGAGCATCGCCTTGCGACGATCGCCGAAGCCCGGAGCCTTCACTGCCAACGCTTTGAACGTGCCGCGGAGTTTGTTGACGACGATCGTGGCGAGCGCCTCTCCGTCGACATCTTCAGCGACGATCACGAGCGGCTTGCCCTGCTTGACAACCTGCTCGAGGATCGGAAGGATATCGGCAATCGACGAGATCTTTCTGTCGGTGATCAGAATGAACGGATCATCGAGGATCGCTTCCATCTTGTCGGTATCGGTGACCATGTACGGGCTGATATAGCCGCGGTCGATCTGCATGCCCTCGACGACAGACATATTGGTGTTCATCGTCTTGGACTCTTCAACGGTGATGACGCCGTCGTTGCCGACCTTCTCCATTGCGTCGGCGATCAGCTGACCGATCTCCTCATCGCCCGACGAGATTGCCGCGACCTGAGCGATCGCCTCTTTGCCCTCGACCTTCTGCGAGCGGTTTTTGATCTCCTCAACGAGTTTCTTGACGGCGAGCTCGATGCCCTTCTTGATGATCATCGGGTTGGCGCCCGCGACCACATTGCGCATGCCCTCGCGAACGATCGCTTGAGCGAGCAACGTGGCGGTGGTGGTGCCGTCGCCGGCGGTGTCATTGGTCTTGGTCGCTACCTCTTTGACGAGCTGAGCGCCCATGTTCTCAAACGGATCGGCAAGCTCGATGTCGCGAGCGATGGTGACGCCGTCGTTGGTGATGGCGGGAGCGCCGTACTTTTTATCGAGCACGACGTTGCGACCCTTGGGACCGAGCGTGACCTTGACCGCGTTGGCAAGAGCGTCTACGCCGCGACCCAGCGCACGACGCGCATCTTCATCGAACAGAATATCTTTTGCCATATGTTGATTTCTACCTCCAAAAAATTTTACGATCGGCAGTCGAGATTAGAGGACTGCGAGAATATCAGACTCACGGATGACGAGGTAATCTTTTTCGTCGACCTTGACTTCGGTGCCCGCATACTTATTGAAGAGAACGCTGTCGCCGACGGAGACTTCGGATTTTGCGCGCTCGCCGTTGTCGAGGAGCTTGCCGGAGCCGATGGCGATGACGGTGCCCTTCTGGGGCTTCTCTTTTGAAGTGTCGGGAATGACGATGCCGCTCTTGGTCGAGCGCTCGACCTCGGCGACTTCGATTACGATTCTGTCAGCCAATGGTTTAATCATACGAATTGAACCTCCTACAAAAAAATATACCGTATCGACGATCGGGATCGTCAACGGCTCATATAATAATCTCTCAACAGAAATAAGTCAAGTCTAAAGTCAAAAAAACAAAAATAAATTTTATGATCTTGCCTCAACCCTCGGCTCTGCAGGCTGCGGTTCTGATGAATGTTGACTCCTTCGATTGAAAAGAAATGTGTCGCCGCCCGTTCCTTCGGCGGACGCCCCATTCCCCTCCACACATAAACTTTACTCGGCGCCCAAACTTTTAGTCGACCAAAGAGTATAGGGCGAGCCGCCCCGCGCGGGAGGCGGTCGCCCATCTTCAACCACCCCCAAAACATTTTAGCCGCCCTCAACCGTTGATCTGCCGAACATGATCAGGGCGAGCCGCCACGTGAGCAGGCGGGCGCCCGTTTTTTCCCGTCGCCCCTTCAACTGTTGAGCTTTGATCGAAGAGAAATGTGTCGCCGCCCGTTCCTTCGGCGGACGCCCCATTCCCTTCCACACATAAACTTTACTCGGTGCCCAAACTTTTAGTCGACCAAAGAGGATCGGGCGAGCCGCCACGTGAGCTGGCGGGCGCCCGTTTTTTCCCATCGCCCCTTCAACCGTTGCGCTTTGATTGAAAAGAAATGTGTCGCCGCCCGCGCCTTCGGCGGACGCCCCATTCCCCTCCACACATAAACTTTATTTGGCGTCCAAACTGTTTAGAAGACTAAAGAGGAGCAGGGCGCGCCGCCACGTGAGCTGGCGGGCGCCCGTTTTT
>JAFUXN010000022.1 GCA_017477125.1 Selenomonadaceae bacterium | reverse complement strand
TTTCTCTTAAGACTCCACTAAGAACAAGTGGTTGATAGGCTGAAAGTGTAAGCGTAGCAATGCGTTGAGCGAGTCAGCACTAATAAGTCG
Organism: Selenomonadaceae bacterium; assembly: GCA_017477125.1. Taxonomy (GTDB): domain Bacteria; phylum Bacillota; class Negativicutes; order Selenomonadales; family Selenomonadaceae; genus Quinella. The sequence continues at coordinate 10,615 of JAFUXN010000022.1, read as the reverse complement.
TGCTCTTTACTTCAGATGAAGCTCTTATGCGGTGAATCCGGTGGCGATAGCAGAGTGGTTCCACCCGTACCCATTCCGAACACGGCAGTTAAGCACTCCTGCGCCGAAAGTACTGAGTTGGAGACGACTTGGGAGGATAGGTTGTCGCCGGTTGAATCGAAGGCTCGTCCCCGGGGGCGGGCTTTTTTCGTTGCCAAAAGTATTTCGGTCAAAAAAAAGAAGGCGGTCGCCCGCCCCCAATCATCGCAACACGTAGTGAGTGCCGCCAACACATTCCATCACTCCGTCGGCATAATCGGCAGCCGTCGCACTGTAAGCCTCTGAGCGACGATGCTTCTCTATCCGCGGGTTAGGCAACGGGATCGCCGAGATCAAACTGCGCGTGTACGCATGCATCGGATTCGAAAATATCTCCTCCGTCGTTCCCGTCTCAACCAGATAACCAAGGTGCAACACTCCAATTCGATCGGAGATGTACTTCACCATGCTCAGGTCGTGCGCGATGAATAAGTATGCGCAACCGCTGTCCGATTGTATGTCCTTCATCAGGTTAACGACCTGCGCTTGGATCGAGACGTCCAACGCCGAGATGCACTCGTCCGCAATGATCAACTTCGGATTCATCACCAACGCCCGAGCAATACCAACGCGCTGTCGTTGACCGCCGCTGAACTGATGCGGATATCGTTCCGCATGCGCCGCCGACAATCCCACCTTCTGCAAGATGCCGCTGACGATCGCATTGCGCTCCTCGACCGTCGAATATAATCGGTGTATGTCAAGCCCCTCGGCTATGATGTCGCCTATTTTTTTTCGCGGATTTAAACTCGACATCGGGTCTTGGAAGATCATTTGCATGTCCTTCCTCAACATGCGTCGAGTGTCGCCGTCGAGCCGACCCGCTATGTTCTTCCCGTTGAATATGATCTCGCCGCCCGTCGGATCATACAGTCGAATGATCGAGCGACCGATCGTCGTCTTGCCCGAGCCCGACTCGCCCACCAGCCCATAAGTCTCGCCCGCGTTGATCGAGAACGTCACGCCGTTGACCGCCTTCACCGTGAATTTCCTCGAAACTTGAAAGTGCTGCTGCAGGTTGTTCACTCTCAATAACGGTTCCATCGTCATAAGCCCGCCGCCTTCCTCGAACGCTCAAGCCTCTGCCGCAATTCAATCGGCATCTCAACATGCGGCGCGTCGGGGTGCAACAACCATGTCGCCGCCCAATGCGTTTCGCTGATCCGAAACATCGGCGGCTCCGCTCGCTCGTCGATCTTCATCGCAAACTCGTTCCGCGCGGAAAATGCATCGCCCTTCGGCTCGTGCAAGAGGTTCGGCGGACTGCCCGGGATCGAATACAACCGTTCGTCGTCCGTCTCGAGATCGGGCATCGCCGACAACAGCCCCCACGTGTAAGGATGCCGCGGGTCATAAAATATCTCGTCGACCGTCCCGCGCTCGATGATCTTCCCCGCGTACATCACATCAACATAATCGGCGACCTTCGCCACCACACCGAGATCGTGCGTGATGTAAATAACCGATAAGCCCATCTTCGATTGAATGTCGCGGATCAGATCGAGTATGCGCGCTTGGATCGTCACGTCGAGAGCGGTCGTCGGCTCGTCGCAGATCAAGATGCGCGGCTCGCACGCCAACGCGATCGCGATCACGATCCTCTGCCGCATGCCGCCCGATAACTGATGCGGATAATTTTTGAGCCGCTTCTCCGCGTCGACGATGCCAACCAGGTTGAGCAGTTCCAATGCTCGAGCTCGCGCGTCGGCGATCGAGATGTCGCGGTGAAGGAGCATGCCTTCCATGATCTGATCGCCGATCTGCATCGTCGGGTCAAGGCTCGTCATCGGGTCTTGAAACACCATCGCGATCTGTTGCCCGTTGATCCTCCGTCGCAGCTCCTTCGTCAACAGCGTCAACAGATCAACCTTGCCTTCGCGCGAACGATAAATGATCCGCCCGCTGTTGATCACCGCATTGTCGTCGAGCAGACCGGCGACGGCTTTCATCGTCACCGATTTGCCCGAGCCCGACTCGCCCACCAGCGCCAACGTCCTGCCCTCAAAAAGTTCGATGTCGACGCCGCGGATCGCATGGATCGCTCCCGCGTTCGTCTTGAATGTGATGTCGAGATTGTTGATCGATAAAATTGTTCTGTCCATCTACATGTCCTCGAGCTTCGGCGCCAACGCTTCTCTGAATCCGTCGCCGATCAAATTGAAACCCAACATCAACAGCGCCAGCACGGAGATCGGCGGCACGATCTGATACGGCAGGATTGTGATGTTGTTGAACCCCGCTTCGATCAATGAGCCGATCGAACACTGCGGCAGCACGATGCCCACGCCCACGAAACTCAGAAACGCCTCGGTGAAGATCGCGACGGGGATCGAGAACATCACTTGCGTTATGATCGGTCCGATCGTGTTCGGCAATATCTGTTTGAAGATGATGTGGAAACTCCCCGCGCCCAACGTCCTGCTCGCCAGCACATATTCGCGCTCCTTCAGTTTCAAACACTCCGCGCGGGCGATCTTGCTCATGCCGATCCATTCGGTGATCAGCAGCGACGCAATGACCAGCCCGATGCCCTTCTCCATAAAAATCGCAAGGATCGAGATGATGACGAGCGTCGGGATCGAGCCGAGGATTTCGATGAACCTCTGCATGACCATGTCGACGCGCCCGCCGAAGAATCCCGAGATCAATCCGTAGCTCGTGCCGATCAACATGTCGATGAAGATCGCAACGAACGCGATGATCAGCGACACGCGAGCGCCTTGCCATGTCCTCGTCCAAAGGTCTCGACCGAGATCGTCGGTGCCGAATACGAACGTTCGATCGGCAAAACGATTGTCGGCGCCGTCGCCCGCCCATTGAGGCGATAAACTCTTGGCGACGACCTCCTTGCCGTTGCCGTCGACCACGGAAACGATCTGATCATAATCATAGGTGCTCACGAGCGGAGCGATCACCGCAAACAACACGATCACGCCGACGAGGATCACTCCCGTCATCGCGAAACGGTTGCGAGCGAAGTGGAGCGCCACGCCCTTCCAATATCCCTGCGACGCAAAATTTTGATCGACGTTGATGTCGCGCCCCGAGATAAATTCAAAGTCGTCCGCTTGAGGTCGATAAGTGTCCGCCACGTTCACGCCTCCTTCGCCGATATTCTGATGCGCGGATCGATGATGCCGTAGAGAATATCGAGCACGAGCATCATGCCGATGTACATCGACGAGAACACGATGCTCAACGCCAGCACGTAATTGTAATCAATGCCGTCGCCCGCGATCGCATCGACCATCAGCTTGCCGACTCCGTTGACGCCGTAAATTTTTTCCATGACCATCGCGCCCGTCAGCAGGTCGACCACCAACGGAGCGATGACCGTCACGATCGGAATGAGCGCGTTCCTCAACACGTGCCGACGCATCAGCTCGAAACCGTAAAGCCCTTTCGATTGCGCGAGCTTGACGTAATCGCTGTTCATCACCTCGATCATCTCGTTGCGAGTGAAGCGCGCGACCGTCGAGATCGACAGCAGGCTCAACGAGATCGCTGGCATGATCGACGAGAACATGAACCGCGCGGGATCGAAGAAGTAGGGGAAGAACGGAATCTTATACGCGAAGAAGTACTGCAGGAAGATCATGAAGACGTAGGACGGAATGCACACGCCGAGGATCGAAACGATCGTGCAGAGTCCGTCGACGAATTTGCCGCGGTTGAGAGCGGCGACGATGCCGAGGGTCAGCCCGACCGTTGTGCCGAACAGGATCGACAGCACTCCGATCTTGAATGAGTTCTCCAAGCACTTGAGCATGATCGGTTTGATGGGCGCGCCGTTGTAAAGCGACGTTCCATTGCCGAAGCTCCCGCTCAAGAGCATGGACATGTAATCGACGAATTGCTCAAGGATCGGTTTGTTGAGCCCGAGCTCGAGACGCTTTTGAGCGATCATCTCCGCGCTCATGCGTTCGACGGGGAAGGGATCGCCCGGCATGATTCTGATCAGCACGAACAGCACGAACACGATCACGAACAGCGTCAGCACCGACATCAAAATGCGTTTTGCGATGTAATTCCTCATTGCTTGCCGACGGTTGTATCTTTGAAGACGCGCTCGACGCCGACCGATTGGAACTCGACGCCCTCAACGTTGGGGCTCATCAACACGGTATAGCATTTGGTGTAGAGAGGAGCAATCACAGCCTGTTCGAGGAGAATTTTTTCGGCGCTCGCCATCGCCGTCCAACGCCCGTCATAATCGGTGGCGTAACGTCCCGTCGTGCAGTCGGCAATCAATTGATCGTAAGCGGGCTCGCTCCAGTGTTCGGATATCTCGCAACCGTCGGTCGTCCACAACGTCAGGAAGGTCATGGGATCGTTATAGTCGGGGCTCCAATTGGCAAGCGCAATATCGTAGTTATTCGAGGTGATATTGCTGAAGTACTCCGCTTTGGGCGTGGGCTGCAGTTTGATCTCGACGCCGGGCAAATTCTCTTCGACTTGAGACTTGATCGCCTGCGCGACCGCACTGCTCCCGTCGTTCGAATAGATCAGATTGAGCTCGAATGAATCACGGTTGAGCTCGGACTTTGCTTTATCGAGGAATTGACGAGCGCGATCGACATCGAAGCCGACAACATCAGCGTAGAGTTTTTGATCGTCGGCGAAGTATTCTCCGCTGTCGACATGAGGAGCGAAGTTCAACGGCAGTGCTCGATAGGTGGCGCGCGACCCGTCCATTACAAAGTTATCGACGAGAGATTCGCGATCGATCGCATTGGAGATCGCAAGACGGAGGTTGGCGTTGGCAAGTGCGCCGCCGTGATGATTCTTCGGGTCTTGATTGAATGAAACATAGTAGAGCATGCCCGTCGGCACGACCTTGAGATCGTTGGCGAGGTTGGCATCGTCTTTGACACTTTTGACCTGATTGCCGCTGATGTTGACGAGGTTGAGCGATTTATTTTTGAACGCGGTCAAAGCGTTGTCGCTCGACGAGACGACTTGATAACTGAAGCCGTCGAGTTTGATCCGAGCGGCGTCCCAATACTGATCATTCTTGACGAGCTGAATGTTGGCGGCGCCGGGCATGTAGCTCGAAAGTTTAAAGGCGCCGTTCGACAGAAATGTTTCGGGGCTCGTGCCGTAGGAGCCGGCGGCGACGCTGTTATAAAATTTCTCGTTGATCGGGTAGAAGGTGATGAACGACATCAACGACGGGAAGAACGACACCGGAGCCTCGAGCTCGACCACAAAAGTTTTGGGATCGGGAGCGCTCACGCCCAACGTTTTGGGATCGGCGCCCTTGAGAACGGCGTCGGCATTTTTGACGCAGGCGACGGTCGAGCCGAGCATATAGCCGTACTCGTTCGACTGCTGACCGTGACGCCGCCAGGCAAAAACAAAATCATCGGCGGTGACGGGATCACCGTTCGCCCACTTCGCATCGCGGAGGTGGAACGTGTAAGTCTTGCCATCCTCTGAAACGTCAAAGCTCTCGGCGATCGCAGGGATCACATTGCCGTTGGCGTCGAGTTGCATCAAACCGTCAATGCAATCGGCAATGACCTCGAACGAGGCGAGATCGGTCGCCTGGGAAGTGTCGAGCGACACGACATTCGAGCCGAGCATGACTTTTAATTTGTCGTCGGCGGCGGAGTCGTCGCCGCATGCCGCAGTCAACATCGCGACCGCGCACAGGATTGCCATCAATAATTTTTTCATTGGTCAACCTCCCAAAACAAAAAAATGCTGCCAGTCTTTGCAATCGGTCCAATCGCCGCCCCAACCGAAGCCGTGTTCGGCGAACAACCGACAGCAGAGATCGCCCTTGACGATCTTATAAGGAAAATCGGCGGCGCGATCCTCAAACGCAACGGCGGTGGCAGGCTCGATGTTCTTCTTGCCGTCGACGAAAGTGATATAGGGATTGTAGAGCGGATTGATATCGACCGCCAGACCGTAGCCGTGTTTTGAAATTCGATTGGTGTGCGAGACGAAGCGGAAGTTGAAGCACGACGAATTGTTGTCGCGCATTGAAAGCTCGTCGTCGGCATCGTAGTCGTCAATGAGGATCATGCGCTCGATCGGATAAGAGGCGTCGAACAATCTGCTGAAGATGTCGATCAGCGCGTCGGCGATCGCTCGATTGCAGATCATTTCGCCCGACAGAACTTCGCCGCTCAAATTTTTGTGGAGCAATCGGAGGTAGCGGAGCTCGGTCAGAGGGAGCGGGCAATTTTTTTTGTACGACCGACCGTTGATCCGTTTGAAGATCGCGTCGTCGATGTGCGAGATGCTGAATGCGTCATTCATCGCAATCATTCCCTTGCAAATAAATTTTTGGTATGATAACAATATGAATGAATGACTGTCAAGCGAAACGGGGATAAAGAAAATGCAACACGATCGATTGAATAAAGAGCTCGAAAGCATGATCGGCGACGAGGGGATCAAGGTGCCGGGGCTGGGGCTGATCGTCTGCGCGGGAGGGCGAGAAGTCTTTTCGACATTCCTCGGCAGTCGAACGATCGATAACGACGATCGATCGAAGGACAAGCCGCTGACGCGCGACACGCGGTTGAGGGCGGCGTCGGTGTCGAAGCCGTTCGTGATGTTCACGGTGATGCAATTGGTCGAGCGCAGGCTGATCGATCTAGACGAGAATGTTGAGCATCTGCTAAAGTTTCCGTTGAGGAATCCGAATGATCCGTCGACGGAGATCACCGTTCGAATGTTGGCGAGCCACACCTCATCGCTCCGCGACGGGAAAATTTACAGCGTGCCGCCCGACGTGAGCATCGAAGAATGTTTTGAGCCCGAAGGTAGGTATTGGGAGGACGGAGCGCACTTTGCGCCCGCCGACGAGCCGATCGGCAAGCATTTTGCCTACTGCAATCTCAATTACGGATTGTTGGGGACGATCGTCGAGCGTGTGACGGGCATTCGGTTCGATCGATATCAGAAGGAAAATATTTTGGCGCAGCTCGACATCGAAGCGGATTACGTGCCGGCGAATTTCGATCGAGATCAGTTTGAACTGCTCGGCTCGATCTATCGCAAGAGTGATCCGCGCGGAGTTTGGAAGGCGACGCGCGACGCTTACGATGTTCAACCGCCTAATGATATGCTCGAACTGCAGAATGCTTACAGCGATCGGGACAACGGCGCTTACGATCTCAAAAATTATCGCGTGGGGACGAACGCGACGATCTTTTCTCCGCAGGGCGGGTTGAGGATTTCGTTTGAAGAGCTGGCGCATGCGCTCGAGATGATGATCTGCGGCGGCGAGTATCGAGGGCGGCGAGTGTTGAGCGATCGCTCGCTTGAGCAGATGATCGAATCGAATTGGATTTACGATCCGACGGTCGGCAACGGCGACAATTACGGCGGCGCGATGAACAATTACGGGCTGGGCTTATATCGGATCGGTCGTGGCACTGCTCGGGTGAGCGTCGAGCGCGAGATCGATCTGATCGGACACACGGGCGCGGCGTTCGGAATGTTGTCGGGCATGTTCTTCGAACGCTCGACGGGCGACGGATTGATTTACATGATCAACGGGCTGGCGCTCGACGAAGACAATGACCCGCGCGCTCAGGGACGGTTCAGCGCGAATTACATCTGGGAGGAAAAACTTTTTCATATTTTTTTTAGGATCAAAAGCAGGAAATGATTTTGCCGCATAGAATATCAACGGCGTTGAAAGTTTTACCACAGCCATAAAAATTTTTTCGAATGGAGGTCTCCTTGTTATGGCAGACATGGAAAAAGAATTGGCAAAGGGCGATTCCAATCTCGGCGCAATCAAGATCGCTGATGAGGTGGTCAGCATCATCGCCGGGCTCGCCGCCACAGAGATCGAAGGCATTGCAGGCATGAGCGGCGGACTCGTCGGAGGCATCGCAGAAATGCTCGGGCGCAAGAATTTCTCCAAGGGCGTCAAAGTTGAGGTTGGTGAGCGCGAGGCGGCGATCGATCTCTACATCATCGTCAATTACGGCGTGCGCATTCCCGATGTCGCTCTCGCCGCGCAGGAGAACATCAAGCAGGCGATCGAGACCATGACGGGCTTGTCGGTCGTCGAAGTCAATGTGCATGTGCAGGGCGTCAACTTCCCCGAGGACGAGGAGAAGGTTGAAGAGGCTCGTGTTCGCTAATCGTTCGCGCAAATCATTTTCGTCGGTCAACGCTCAATAGAGAAGGAGGGAATTGCTTTGGGGATCATCAGCCGCTTTCTTCTGCTTCTCTATTCGCTTGCCGTCGGCGCCGTCGTCGTGATCGTTGGCGCCGCTTGTCTCGATCTCATGCCCGCCAATTATTGGCAGCCGTCGCTCAAATTTATCCTCGCTCAACCTGAAACGCTCGCCGTGCTTGCAGTCATGCTCCTGCTGTCGCTGTTTTTCCTGACGAGAGTGTTCGCGTCGAACTCCAAAACAGTCGAATCGGTTGCGCGCGACGAGATCATTCTGCAACAGGGTCAAGTCGGCGAAGTCAAAGTCTCAATCGACGCCATTCAACGCATCACCGAACGCGCGGCGCTCACCGTCAACGGCGTGCGCGAATCGAGCGCGGTCATTCTCAAGGGCGGTAAGGGTTCGCCCATCACCGTCAAGCTCGACATCGTCCTCGGACAGGGCTTCGCCGCTCCGACCGTCAGCGAGAATACCATCAACGCCATCGACAAAGCCATTCTCGTCGCGCTCCAATTGCCCGAAGTCCCCGTCGAGGTCAAGGTCAAGGACATCACCAACGCTGTCATCGAACGTCGACAGCGCGTCGTGTAAGGCGGTGATCTCATGTGGGAGGATTTGAAACTGATCGCCTCTCGATTCTTCGAAACTCATCGCACTCGCAAGCAGGGCTTTATCGTCGGGCTCGTCGCCGGCGCCGCAATCCTCACCTTCGGATTTTTTAACACGGTCTTCGCCGTCGGCTGCGGGCTCGTCGGGCTCTACTTCGGCGCCAAACTCGAGGGCAATGATGATTTCATCGATAAAACTCTCGAGCGTCTCAATAGAGTTCGCTCCGACAAATTTCGACGCTGACATGGAGGTTTTCAATTTATGAGTCGTACTCTTGCTCGCGAAATTGCTTTCCAAGCTCTCTTTCAGCTCGATTTTAACGGCGGCGACGTCGACACGCGCGACCAATACGAAGAGCTTGCCATCGAAACCTGTCTGACCGAGGGGCGCAAGATTTCCGCGGACAATCAAAATTACGTGCGCAAGGTGGTCAAGGGCACGCGCGCCAATTTGTCGGCGATCGATCCGATCATTGCCGATCATCTCAAGAAGGGCTGGACGATCGGTCGGTTGGCGTCGGTCGATCGCAATCTGTTGAGGCTGGCGGTTTTCGAGCTCAAATTCGATCCGAGTGAGAAGCGCGTTCCGATCGGGGTGGTCATCAACGAGGCGGTTGAGCTTGCCAAGCGCTACGGCACGGACGATTCGAGCCGATTCATCAACGCGGTGCTCGATGCGGTCTCGAAGGCGACCGACGCATAGGGGGTTTTCGATCCGATTGAGTTAGGGCGTCGGCTCTAACTCTTTTTTTATCGACGTGAGGAGATGATGAGATGCTCGATGAGTTATGGCAACGGCGTCGCGGGCTGGTCGAAGAGACATTGCGGCTCGAATTGGATCGAACGCCGTCGTTGAATCAGACGCTGTTTGATGCGATGGAGTACAGTTTGATGAGCGGGGGCAAACGCTTGCGACCGATCCTGTTGATGGCGGCGGCTGATGCAATCGACGGGTCGGGCGAAAAATTTTTGACGACGGCGGCGGCGATCGAAATGATCCACACGTATTCGCTGATCCATGACGATCTGCCGGCGATGGACGATGACGATTACCGACGCGGCAAGCTGACTAATCATAAAGTATTTGGAGAGGCGACGGCGATCCTGGCGGGCGATGCGTTGTTGACGTTGGCGTTCGAAGTGATGTTGAGGCAGGAGGGCGTGGCGGCGTCGACGATGTTGCGGGTCGTGAACGAGTTTGCTCGAGCGGCGGGCTCGGCGGGCATGGTTGGCGGGCAAGCGATCGATCTGCAATCGGAAGGCAAGACGATAACGCTTGAGGAGCTCCGTTGCATGCACATGGGCAAGACGGGCGCGTTGTTTCGAGCGTCGGTTCGATCGGGCGCGATCTTGGCGGGGGCGACGGAGGATCAGTTGGCGGCGCTGACGGAGTACGCGGAGCAATTCGGGTTGGCGTTTCAGATCACTGATGATGTATTGGATTTTGTAGGCGACGAGCAGATGTTGGGCAAGCCGACGGGCTCGGACGCTCGCAATCAAAAATCAACCTATGTGACGCTGACGTCAATCGACTCCGCGCGGAAGTTGGCGGAGCAGACGATCGACGGTGCGGTTGAATCGTTGAGCGCGTTCGGAACCGAAGCGGAGTTTCTTCGGGAGCTCGTCCGATACCTTATATCGAGGAATAATTGATTGCTCGAGGGCGGCGATCAAAGATAGGAGCGCCCGCCTAATCGCGCGGCGGCTCGCTCCCCTTCGGCGGGACAATTTTTGGCGCGGGATCAAAAAGATTATAAAGGGTTACCTTTAACGGGCGGG
>JAFUXN010000021.1 GCA_017477125.1 Selenomonadaceae bacterium | reverse complement strand
GCTTACTTCGAGAGCGGTCGCCCGTTATTTTTCGAAGGTGCCAACCTTCTGGCGCGCCCTATCCTCTTTGCCCTCAACCATTTTCGGGAGCTCAAACTTTTTTTAGACGCCGGTAGTAGAAGCGGGCGAGCCGCTTACTTCGAGAGCGGTCGCCCGTTATTTTCGAAGGCGCCGACCTTCATGCCCGAATCGCGCGGCGGCGTACCCTAATCTTTTTGCGCCAAACCTTTTTCGGGAGCTCAAACTTTTTTTTAGACGCCGACAGTAAAAGCGGGCGAGCCGCTTACTTCGAGAGCGGTCGCCCGTTATTTTTCGAAGGTGCCAACCTTCAAAAACAAGGAACAAAAATTTTTAGGAGTGAACGTCATGAAAAATTTTAAGATCGCAGTCATCGCCGGTGACGGCATCGGTCCCGAAGTGATCGCCTCCGGCATCGAGGTGCTCAACGGCATCGCCGCCCTCGACAAATCTTTCAGCATCGAGCTCAAACATTTCCCCTACGGCTGCAATTACTACCTCGAACACGGAGAGATGATGCCGCCCAACGCCCTCGACGAGCTCAAACACTTCGACGCCATCTATCTCGGCGCCGTCGGCGATCCCAAAGTCCCCGATCACATTTCGCTCGGCGGGCTCCTGCTCAAAATTCGTCGCGGCTTCGATCAGTATATCAATCTCCGTCCCGTCAAATTGTTGGAGGGCGCGCCCAGCCCGCTCGTCGGCGTCAATCCTTCCGACATCGATATGATCGTCGTGCGCGAGAACTCCGAAGGCGAGTATGCCAACGTCGGTGCCCGCCTCTACCGCGATACCCCCAACGAGATCGCTTTGCAGACCGGCGTGTTCAGTCGGCACGGCTGCGAACGCGTCATGCGTTACGCCTTCGACACCGCCCGACGCCTCAACAAATCCGTCACGAGCATCAGCAAGGGCAATGCGCTCGGCTATTCGATGGTGTTCTGGGATCAGATTTTTGACGAGATCAGTCGAGAGTACCCCGACGTTGAGACGCATACCCTGCTCGTCGACGCCGCCGCCATGTTCTTCGTCAAGAATCCCAAACGCTTTCAAGTCGTCGTCACATCAAATCTGTTCGGCGACATATTGACCGACCTCGGCGCGGCAATCGCGGGAGGCATGGGGCTCGCCGCAGGTGCCAATCTCAATCCCGAAAAAAAATTCCCGTCGATGTTCGAACCGATCCACGGCAGTGCGCCCGATATCGCAGGTCGCTCGATCGCCAACCCGCTCGCGTCGATCTGGAGCATCAGCCAAATGCTTGACTTCTTCGGTTATGAGCAATGGGCTGTCAAGCTCATCAACGCGATCGAACGTCTGCTCGTCGAGAAGAAAACTCTCACGCCCGACCTCGGAGGCTCCGCGCGGACCGATCAAATCGCGCCCGCCATTCTCGACATCGTTGCCAATCTCTGATCGATCAGCCCGTCGAGCTTGACATTCGCCATCAAAAATTCTACTATTGATCAGATATCAGCACAACGGAAGGAGCGCATTCGATGAGCGATTGGGACGAACACCAACTGCAATTCATCAGCAAACTCGACGGCACCGAGCAGCTCTTCAAAGAAATTTTGGAGCAGGACCCAAACGGTCTGATCATCGACGTCGACAAACGCCGCGCCTTGATCAAACTGCGTCGGAGCAATCAACATATCCTAAACAAACTCAAATCAAAGGAGTTCACCGTCGCCATCGTCGGGCTCGAGAAGGCGGGCAAGTCCACACTCGGCAACGCCCTCATCAAATCGCTCGTCCTGCCCGAGTATCGCGAGCGCTGTACTTATACCACGACCGAAATTCGCGCGGGCACAGTCGACGACGCGATCGTTTCGTTCTACTCCCGCGACGAGTTCAACGATCGGCTCAAACTCATGTTCAAGGAGATCGAATATCCCGGCGCCGTCGACTTCTCGTCATTGACAATCGCCGCGTTCGAGAAGTATTGGCAATCGATCGAAGCCGACGAGTCCAAGCAGGAGCTCTATCGTCGGCACAACGGCAAGACCACCGAGGACATCAAAGCGATCCTCTCGGGCAAGGCGGAGTTGAGCGCGTTGCTCGATCGCGACGACGAAACTTTCAGCGCCGATCAATGGACGTCGAGAGACTTCAGCATTTTCATCACCGGCATCGCCGACGAGATCACCGACGCCAACGGCAAGGTCATTAAGGTCGTGCGCAAGCCGTATCCTTATGCCGTCAAGGACGTCGTCATTCATTCGACGCGGCTCGGCGACATGAAAAACATCGTGCTCTACGACGTCCCGGGCTTCGACTCGCCCACCGATCTCCACAAGAAACAAACTCTTGCCATGTTGCTCGAGGCGGACGCGATCATTCTCGTCGTCAATGCCGGCACCAACCCCAACCTCACCAGCACTCAACTCGACATGCTTCAAAAGCATTCGGACGAGTACGGCGTCAAGTTGAGCGACAAGGCATTCGTGTTCGGCAATCGGCTCGACATTCTCGACAGCCCGCAAGCCGCTCAAAGCAATCTCAACACCCTTCGAAACGACGCCGCCAAGTTCGACATCGCCGCCGACCGTCATGTGATCGGCGGCTCCGCTCGCGCTTACCTTGAGAACCTCAAACTGATCGACGGCAATAAGTCAAAGAAGGCGTTCGACGATTGGAAAATGCCCTATGGCGTCGACGAGCTCTATCATCAGATGCAGGAGTACTACGATCACGATCGATATGCCGTGCTCAAGAAGAAGGCGGAAGGCACGCTCGATGCCGCCAAGAAATTTTTGAGCGAGCTGCTTGCCGAGTATCCTCCAGACGTTTTGACGCGCGTCGACGGCGGCGGCAGGTACATGCTGCAGGTCAAGAACAAGTTGCGCAACTTCATCGAGCAGTCCAATGAGCTCATTCAAGCGCGGCTCAAGATGGTGCAGGACGCCACGCCGTTCAGCACCAACCTCACCGACAAGATCGACAAGATTTATCCGCTGATCGAAGACGAGTATGATGATCTGGTCAGGCAGATCGAAAACCGTCTGGCGATCGATCCCGATAAAGTTTACCCCACGACCACCGTCAACGGCATGGTTCGCCACCGCCTTCAGGTCGAGTTCGTCAAGAACATCGTCTCGGAGGTCGCCGATTCGACCAAGGGACGCCAAGCCGAAATTCGCGCGGAGCTCGTCAACAACTTCCTTGAGAACATGGAGATGCCGCCCAACTCGAGATTCCGCGCGGAGCTCGAGGAGTCGGTCAACAAACTCTTCGACGAGCTGTTGATCGAGGGCGGCGCAAAGTGCTACTTCAATCCGCTGGTCGAACGGTTCACCACCACATTGATCGAAGCGCTGATCCTGTCGCCGTTCGCAGAGGACGAGCGCCTTCAAAAAATCCAACTCAACTTGCCCGAATTTCTGTCGCTCGCCGTCTATTATTCCGCCTCCTCCGATCGCATCGACGAGAGTAAGCTCGAGCTCACCGACGACCCCGACGAGCGCCTTGACTTCTTCGCAAAGCTCTTCACCCACGAGAGCGATCAACCCAAAGCTCAATCGACCGACGCGCCGCCCGTCGAAGACAACATCGCGCTGTTGAGACAGTTCTTCGCCGACAACAAGGATAACTTCTTCCACGGCATGAACATTCAGCTCAACGATCTGCCGTTCAAAATGTGGAGCGACGAGCTCAACGACGCGGGCATCACTTTCAGCAATGCCGTCCGAAATAATTTCTTCAAGACGTTGAACACCCGAGCGAAGAACATGGAATGGAACCGCGCGACCAAGGCTCAACGCATTCAGGCGATGAATGATTCCTTCGATGAGATTTGCGCGGCGTATGCTCAAAACGCTCCACATCGCAGCACTCGCGAGGGCGTCGCCAACTCCGCAGGGCGCAGTTCCAAATCCGAGCCCAAGCCTCCGACCAATCAGCTTGAGGCGCTCCACGAACGCGGCAAGGCGCTCAAACGCATGAGCTCGAAGGCGGATATGATCGCCACGCTCGACGCCGACATCGAAATCTTGAGAGATATCACCGTCAACGCCGTCATCAAGGCAATCGGGCTCGAACGCGCGTTCATCTCGATCATCACCAAGAACGTCAATCTGATCCGCAATCGCCTCGACGAGGACGAAGAAGGTCAACGCAAGCTCGACGCTTGGATCGATCGCAATATCCACAAGCTCAAGGAGGTCGAGTTCGCCGATCTCGATCGGGTCAACCAGAGCAGAGAGACGCGCCGCAAGATCGTCGCCGCCGTTGAGAGCGCGCTCGCCAAATTGTAGTCTCGTATCAAAGAGGTGATCCCAATGTTTACTGATCAGGAGTTCATAATGATTCGCCGGGAATGTCCCGAGTATTTGCAGGCGCTCCTGGACAATTTGTCTCTCCCCATGCCGGATTTCTCCGTCGACGAGATGAAAGTCTATGAGCAGCTCGACAACGCGATCACCAAAAGCGTTTGTTCGGAAATGAAGAGCCCTTCAATCATCATCGGCTTCCTCAAGCTGATCAAGATGGCGGGGCTCAGCGCCGAAGAAACCGAAATCGACGACGTACTGATCGCGCGCATTCTCGAAAACGAGGAGAAATTGATGCGGGCGGCGGAAAGAAACGTCCCGAAGTTGCCGCCCAACCTTGAAAAATCGTTGCGCGTCGAGGAGACCGAAATAATGATCGTGCCGATCGTATTCGGAGCGATCTTTTCAACTATGACGTTCTTCTACACGATGTTGGCGAACATGTATTTTCCTGCGATAACGGTGATCGGAACATTAGCGGGCTTGGGGAGCATTCTGTTCGGGCTGCGCGGCGAGAAGCATTTCAAGCTGGCGGCGCCTCCCGAACGATTTGTTGCGTTGCCGCCCGAGGTTTTGACCCGCGACGACATGGTCAAGGTGCTCAACACTCTCAAGATCATTAACAAGATCAATCAGGTATTGCGTCCGACGGAATCTCGAGCCGAGGCAGCTCGGGCGGTGTAAAAATTTTTGGATCGTCTCTTACATTCGACGGATCGTTTTTGATAGAATGATCCCGATTGAATGATGGGAGGCGAATTTTTTTATGAACAAGGCGGCTCGGCTTGGGATCATATTCATCGCGCTGCTGATAGTGAGCGGCGTGGTGTTGATGTACAAGGGCAATGATGCGGTGGTGCTGGCGACGGAGAAGAAGGAAGGCATCTTGACGGCGGAGCAGATCAAGTTGGCGTTCGACTCGGTGAGCGGGCGAATGATCAATGAGGCGGTGGTTGAAGGGCAACGGGTGAAGGCGGGCGACGTGATCATGGTGCTCGACCCGACGGACACCGAGCTTGCGATCGAGAAGTTGAAGGCGCAGATTGCTCAACTCGACGCGCAGATCAAATCGACGGGCGGCTCGATGAATGTCAGCTTCTTCCGCGCGGATAATGACGAGCAACAATCGTTCAGGCAGATCGACAGCCAACGGGCGACGGTCGCCTCGGCGCAAGCGACGTTGAAAAATTGTCAGCTTGATTATGATCGGAAGGTGGCGTTACTGTCGGCGGGAGCGATCGCGCAATCGGATTTGGACGATGCGACGATGGCGTTGAACGTGGCGCGGGCGAATGTGCAGACGCAGGAGCAGTTATTGGAGAGATTGTTGGCGGGCGTGAACGACAGCGGTCGAACGGATTCATTGATGTTGCCGACGATAGCGCAGGAGCGGGCGGCGGCGCAGAACATAGTTCATGACATTGAGGCGCTCAATCAGCAGAAGAACGCGTTGATGGTTCAGCTCAAAGAGCTCGAGGTTGCGAAGGAACGGTTGACGTTGCGCGCGCCCGAGGACGGAAAAATTTTGTCGATCCTTCAGAAGCAGGGCGAGATGATATCGCCGTCGGTGCCCGTCGTCCTGCTTGAGACCAATCGGATTTATTATGATATTTATGTGAGCGAAGATCAAGCGGTCGATCTGCACGAGGGCGATCAATTGATCGGGACG
>JAFUXN010000020.1 GCA_017477125.1 Selenomonadaceae bacterium | reverse complement strand
CCGCCTCCGATGCCGGCGGCTCGCCCCGCTCCTTCGACCTCAAAAATTTTATGGGGGACGGTTGAAAGGTTGTGGCGCCCGCCTACGGTGCCAGCGGCTCGCCCCATGCCCTTGACCCGAAAAATTTTATGGGCGACGGTTGAAAGGTTGGGGCGCCCGCCTACGATGCCGGCGGCTCGCCCCATGCCCTTCGATCACAAAAATTTTATTGCCGACTGAAGGCAACGGCGTCGTCCGCCCCGCGAATCGGCGGCGACGCCTTTCTTCCATCGTCGCTCAATGAAACATGATGGGCGACGGTTGAGCGTAAGGGCGCCCGTCTCCGATGCCGGCGACTCGCCCCGTTCCTCTCGTCCCCAAAAATTTTAATTTGACGGTTGAAGTAAAAGGCGGCGTCCGCCCCATGAGCAGGCGGCGCCGCTCTCTGTTTACATACGAAAATCGGATGGAAGATTTATTTCACCGGCACGCAATGCTTATTGTTGATGTCGGTGACCTTCTGCACCCGACGACGATACTTCTCCGCCGTCAACGCATCAGTCTCCATCCACGTCTTGACGATCTCCATCGCGATCGCACTGCCGATGATCTTTCCTCCGATGCACAACACGTTCGAATCGGTGTGCTCGCGAGACAACCGCGCACAGAACGGATCCTGACACACCACCGCATACAGCCCGTAAATCTTGTTCGCGATCAGCGCACTTCCGAAGCCCACGCCGTCAACAAAAATCCCGCGCTCGCACTCGCCCTTCGCCACCGCCAACGACGCCGGGTAAACATAATCCGACAAGTCCGCCGCGTCCTCGGTGTACGTCCCGAAGTCCTTCACCTCATGCCCCTGCTCCTCCAGATACTTCTTGATCTGATTCTTGAGCTGCGTGCCCGCGTGGTCGTTCGCCATTGCAATTTTCATCTTCGAAAACCCTCCTCAACTGTTGACAGTTTGTTGACAGATTGACCGTTTTGCATTTTAATATCTTCGATACGCACCCCAAATTTCCTGTTAGAGGAGTGAATTATTTTGTTCAAACCCGCACGGCTGTTCGTCGCGCTCGTCGTCATGCTTTCAATGTTGATAGCATTGCCGACGATGTCCGACGCCGCCTCCAAAATCAAATTCGACAAGAAGAAGTTGCGAGCGGCTCAGGTGATCGACGCGCCCGCCCTCGACATTCCCATGATGATGCAACTCCAAGCGCCCGAACGCATCACCATTCTCGGCGATCCTACCGTCACTCAAGCGCAGATGGTCGCGCTCATCAACAAGCGCAATCCAAAACCGCTGCTCAATTGCTCCGTTCAAGAGATCGTTCAGCTCTACTATGAGGAGGCGGGACGCGAAGGCATTCGCCCCGACGTTGCGTTGTGCCAAGCGCTCAAAGAGACTGCCTTCTTTGCATACGGCGGCGACGTCGATCCCAAACAGAATAATTACTGCGGACTCGGCGCGACCGGCAATCACGAGCCCGGCAATTCGTTCGACAGCCCGCGCATGGGAGTTCGCGCCCACATTCAACACCTGCTCGCTTACACTTCCAAGCGCGAACCGCGAACGATCCTCGTCGACCCGCGTTATAATCTCGTCAAAAATCTTCGCAAGGACATCTTCGGCAAGCTCACTCATTGGACCGATCTCAACGGCACGTGGGCGGTGCCCGGCACTTACTACGGTCAAGAACTGTTGAGAATTTGGCAGCAGGCTAAGATTCCCGACAACTCGCCCGCGACTTTCCTCGCCGCCAATCGCAATCTGCAGATGTCGGCTCCGACGGCGGAGATGTTTGTCTTCCGCGGACTGATCTACTACGATCGAGAGGACTACTACAACGCTCAAGCCGATTTCGATTCGGCGGTCGTGCTCGAGCCCGATTCGGTTGAGGCGCTCTACGATCTGGCGTTGACTCTCGAGAAGCTCAACCTCAAAGACGAGGCGATCGAGGCGTATGATCGTCTGCTCGCCATCGACGATAAATTCTTCAACGGTTGGTACAATCGCGGTCGGCTCAAACTCCTCAAAGGCGATTACGTCAAAGCGATCGAAGACTTCAATCAAGCGCTGGTGGTCGAGCCGATCTCGGCGAACGTGGTCAATGAAATCGGCGTGGCGCATTTCCGTCAAGGCAAGTACGAAGAGGCTTATGCCGATTTCGAGCGCGCCTATGACCTTAACGATCGCAACGAGATCGTCATCGACAATCGAAACCTCATAAACGCGTGCATCAAGAAGAAGAAGAAGTGATTGCCGCTCTCAACCGTTAAAAAAACTTTTATAGCTCCCGCCCCCGTCCGTCCGCCCTTGGTTTGAAGGATTATGCCTTCGACCGTTGAAACTTTTTTCGGATAGGGCTGACGGATCGGTGGTAATTTTTTTGAGACATCAGGAGGTTAGACACCTGCATGGATTTTCTCGATCGGTATTTCAAAATCACAGCGAAGGGCTCCGACGTGCATACCGAGCTCATTGCCGGTCTCACCACCTTCGTCGCCCTGTCGTACATCATTTTCGTCAACCCCAATATCCTCGCCGACGCCGGCGTTCCGAAGGAGGCTGCCATTGCTTCCACCATTTGGATCGCCGCGCTCGCATCGTTGCTCATGGGCGTGTTCGCCAATTATCCCGTCGCGCTTGCTCCGGGCATGGGGCTCAACGCTTTCTTCGCCTACTACGTCTGCGGCGTTCTCGGATTGCATTGGACCGTTGCGCTCGGCGCCGTTTTCTTCTCGGGCGTACTGTTTTTGATCCTCACCATCGGCGGCATCCGTCAAGCCATCATCGATTGCGTACCGCGTAATCTCAAATTTGCAATCGGCGTCGGCATCGGACTATTCATCGCCTTTATCGGATTGAAGGGCACCGGCATCATCGTTTCCGATCCCGCCACGTTCATCAACCTCGGGCACGTCACTCAACCCGCAACCGCTCTGTCGCTCTTCGGACTGCTCTTCACCGGCGGGCTCATGGCTCTCGACATTCAGGGCGCGCTTTTGATCGGCATCATCGTCACAACTCTCATCTCCATGCTCTTGGGATTGTCGCCGACGCCCAACGGAATTTCCGACGTCATCAGCACTTCCGTCCCGAGCCTCGGCGGCACGTTCGGCGAGCTCGACATCGCGGGCGCTTGGAATTACGGCATCGTCTCGATCATCTTCACCTTCACCGTCGTCGAGCTGTTTGACAACATGGGCACCCTCATCGGTCTCACGCAACGCGCCAATCTCGTCGACAAGCACGGCAGGATTGAAAATCTCGATCGCGCGCTCACCACGGACGCCGTCGGCACCATCGCCAGTTCGATCTTCGGCACCTCGACCGTCACATCTTACATCGAGAGTGCGGCGGGCATCGCTGCCGGCGGCAAGACGGGACTCACCGCCGTGGTGGTTGCCGCGCTGTTCGTGGTATCGTTGCTGTTTGCTCCGTTGATCGGATTGGTTCCGCCGCTCGCCACATCTCCCGCTCTGATCCTCGTCGGCGCCATGATGATGAACGGCATCAAGCAGGTCAACTTCGAAGACTTCACCGACGGATTTCCCGCGTTCCTCACGATCATCATGATGCCAATGACCTCGTCGATCGCCAACGGTTTTGCGTTCGGATTCGTCAGCTACGTCGTGATGAAATCGATCGGGCGCAAATTCCATGAGATTCACCCCGTGATGTGGGCGGTGAGCGTCGCGTTCCTGATCAATCTGATTATGCGCTCGTGACGGAGTGTTGGCGATGTTGACAATGGCGGTGGCGTTCCTGTTCGACACGTTGATCGGCGACCCGAGGACGAGGTTGCACCCCGTGGTGTTGATGGGCAATCTGATCTCGTGGCTCGAACGCATCTTGCTCCGCGCGGAGGACTCTTCGACGGCGAAGTTGATCAAGGGCGGAGTGCTGACGAGCGTGGTGATCGGCACGGCGTTTTCGATCGGGATATTGATCGAACGGGCGGCGGCATCGACGGGCTCAATGACGGCGGAGATTTTTATCGACGCGTTGACGTTGGCATTCATGATCTCGCCGCGCTCACTTGCCGATGCGGGCAGAGAAATCCATGATCTGTTGATGCTCGGCAACATCGCCGGAGCTCGACGGAAGGTCGGTTGGATCGTCGGGCGCGACACCGATCAATTATCGGAACCCGAAATCGTTCGGGCGACGGTTGAGACGATCGCCGAAAACACCGTCGACGGGATCATCTCTCCTCTGTTCTACTTCCTGTTGGGCGGGCTGCCGTTTGCGATCGCTTATCGGGCGGCGAACACCATGGATTCGATGTTGGGCTACAAGAATGAGAAATATCTTTACTTCGGACGGGCGGCGGCTCGGCTCGACGACATTCTCAATTTGTTGCCCGCTCGATTGACGGCGCTGCTGTTCATCACGTCGGCGGCGGTGCTCAACTTGGATTACAAGAACGCGCTGCACATGGTCAGACGCGATGCCGATAAGCACCCCAGCCCCAACGGAGGATACGCGGAGGCGGCGGTCGCGGGCGCTCTCAACATTCGGTTGGGCGGATTCAATTGGTACTTCGGTCGACAGACATTCCGAGCGTACATGGGCGAGGCGATAGAAGCGATGGCGGCGAACCACATCTTGTTGGCGATCCGAATGATGTACACTGCAACCATCTTATTTCTGACGTTCTCATTGATCTTCAGCACGTGATCGATGGGGGCGCGGACGTCATGGGGGAGTTTGACATGGAAACCGTCAACGATAAAAATTACGAGCTCAAACGGTATTGGAATGCGGTGGCGAAGCGCGCGGCGGACGACGACGATGCATTTATCGAGCTGTACAATTATTTTTTCCCGTTGGTGTACAAGCGGATCATGTATCTGACGCACAATGAAGAGGTCGCCGACGAGGTGATCAGCACGGTGTTCATGCAAGTGCACATTCATCTTGATCAGTTCGACGAGGCGCGTGGCTCGTTTTTCCAATGGATATTGGGGATAACGAAGAATGAGATCGCGATGTACTTCCGTCGGGCGAAGCAACGTCATACAAACGTATCGATCGATGAGGATTTCGAGCTGATGAGCGACGCCGAAGGTCCCGAAGAGCTGGCGTTGAAGGGCGAACGACATCAACAATTGCGAGAGGCGATCGAGAAGTTGACGGCGCAGGAACAAAAGGTGATCAAGATGAAATACTGGCTCGACATGCCCAACAAGGACATCGCGACGGAGCTCAACATCACGCCCAACAACGTGGCGGTGATCAACACTCGGGCGCAAAAAAAATTACGGGATTTGCTTGCCGACATGTAACATGGATTTGCGTTCAAGCATACAGATTGATAAGAAATCGAGTGAGGAGGCGTCTTGAAATGGATACGGAACTTGAACGCGAGCTTAGAAGTTTTGATTACTCGGCGATGAGTGCGGTAAAGGGCAAGCTGCTGGGGGACATCTTGTCATTGCGTCGGAATAAGAGGCAGTTCGGCAGTGGTGCGTTATACGCGAGCAAGAAGATGTCGCTGGACGATCTTGATATGGTCTCGGCAGCGGGTACCGAAAACTTTCGTCTCGAGCCCAATAGAAAATAATCGGTTGAGCAAACGAAAGAGGCGACCGCCACATCGGCGATCGCCTTTTTAATTTCTATCGATATGATGATCCGCGCGGAGGATTACTCCTTGTCGGGAGCGTCGGCTGCCGGAGCGTCCGCCGGAGCCTCTGCCGCCGGTGCCGCTGCGGGAGCCGGAGCCTGTTGAGGCTTCTGCGGCTTCTTGTCCTTCGGCGGAGCCGGATTCAAATTCACCTTGTGGTTCTTGGGCATCTTGAATGCCTGTTCGCGCCGACGCATCTCGAACATCAGCGCCTTCATCACCGCTTTGCGCTTCTCGTCGCTGTCGTACTCTGCAAGCACTTCGATGACCGCCGGCTTGGTTTTCGTCGGCAACTCGATGATCGCTTGGATTTGATTCTCGGGCGTCACCACGAATTTCTTGACCGCGAACGTGTTGATGATCGACTTGCGATCCTGCGTCTGAATGAACATACGCCATCCCTCTCTTTGCAATTAATAATGCGCAACGCAGTTTTGCGCATTGAACTTAATACTGGAAGCGCTGCAGAGAAGTTTGCAGGTCTTGAGCGAGATTGGCGAGAGCGTCAGAGGCAGAGGCAATCTCTTCCGCCGAAGCCGATTGCTGTTGCGATGCCGCCGATACACTCTCCATCTCCGTCGAGACCTTTGCACTCGCGTCGGATATCTTCATCGAGCGCGTCTTGATGTTGTCCGTGTCGTTCGACACCACATCGAGCTCGCGAACCATATTCTGCGACGCATCTGCCATGTTCTGCGACGCCACTCCAATATTATCAAAGTTGGTACGCAACTGCTCAACCGATTGAGTACCTTCGCGAACCGCAATCGAGCCCTCGTGCATCGATTGCACCGCGTCGTCGGTATCGTTCTGAATGTCCTTGATGAGAGTTGCGATTTTCTGTGCCGCGCCGAGAGATTCTTCCGCCAGCTTGCGAACCTCGTCCGAAACGACCGCGAAGCCGCGTCCATGCTCACCGGCACGCGCCGCCTCAATTGCCGCGTTCAACGCAAGCAAGTTCGTCTGATCCGCGATGCCGCTGATCGCCTCGACGATCTGACCGATCTCTTTCGAGCGCTGACCGAGTTTATCGACCGTGCCCGCAGAATTGTTGACGATGCGCTCAACGCTCAAAATCTTTTCGACCGCCAGCTCGATCGCTTTCGAGCCTGCCGCCGCTTGTTCGTTGGTTGTGTTCGCATGATCGGCAACCAAAGCCGCCGTCTTCTTGAGCGTAACGATGGAACCGAGGGCGTGATCGATCGACTCCATTGCGTCGCCGACGTTCTGTTGCTGCTCGACCGTCGCGCTTGCCGAGTTGGTAACCGATTGCGCAACCTGTTCCGACGCCTGCGCCGATTGATGCGCCGACGCCGTCAACTCTTGAGACGATGCCGCCAACTGCTCCGCCGATACGCTCGTCTTCTTCATAATCCCGTTGACTATCGTTCTGAGCTCGACAACCGCGTCTATCACCATACCAAATTCGTCGCCGCGCTGATCCAAAGTTCTTGCCTTCTCGCGGAAGTCGCCGTCGCGAAGAGTATTGCAGACGTGAATGACTTCGTCGAGCGGAGAAGTGACCGCGCGCGTGATCATTATGCTCGTGCCGATCAACACCAGCGCCGCCACAGCCAAACCGATCAGCATGTTGCGAGTGGTGCCGTCGATGTCCTCGGTGCTCTCCTCGATCTCTCGAGACGAAATCTGATGCGACAATTGCTGAAGGTCGACGAGCTTATCGCCCAACCCCAACATCAAATTCATTGCCTCTTTGTCGTAGTAGTCGAGCGCCTGATTGCGGTGCGCCGTAAAGGTCGCGCCGTCTGCGTTCTGCGGCGGTTTCATCGCAACCAAGTTGCCGCCGACCTGCTTAGCCTTGTCCCAATCCTTCTGAATGAGGTTGAGCTGCTGAATGAGTTCGGGCGTGTCCTTGTTGATCGCAATGTAATCGGCGATGCACTGATCCAATTCCTTGACGCTTTCATTGAATCGAGTTGCACGCAACTGATACAAGGTCGGATCGGCATTCAACGGCGCCAGCAACGATTGAAGCTGAGCCATACGCATGGCATGGCGTGCCTTGCCCGCGAGATCAATGTTGGTCAGATTGACCTCGTACATTCGAGCGATCGCCTCTTTGGCAGTCTGCAGAGACAGATACCCTGCGGCACCTATCGCAAACATGCCAATCAACGCCACGATGTTGAGGATCACCAGCTTATAGGCGACCTTCATGTCGTTCATCCAATTCATAAAACCCCTGCCCCTTTGCAAAAAAATTTATTGACTCAACGCGGACGACACTCATCGACAACAGCATCGCCAAAACTCAAATCATTGTAGAACAAATGAAATCGTTTGTCTAGAAATTTTTGCCCGATCGCTTAACCTATTTGAGATGAGCGGCGATGTTGGCAACCAATTTGCTCTCGAGCTCGTTGATGGTTTTGGCGTCGAAATCGTAGAGCACATGAGTGTGACCGTCGACGCGAGCCTCCGCACTGAACTCGTCCGAGTAAATGTTATAGCTGATCACCAGGTCGCGCGCCCGATCGAAGTCGACATAATTGATCACGATGAACGAGCCGTTGGTAAACTCGACGGGGCTCGACGGTCTGATGAACAGTTTGAAGCCGTTGATCTCGTCGGGCAACGATGCGCCGTACTCCCAACCGTCGAGATTGAGCTCGTCGATGAAACTGTTCGAGCCGAGATCGTTTCGATCGATCCGCTCCAACAATGTTTCGAGCTCCGCGCGGAACCGCTCGATAAACTTACCGAAGCCGGCGTCGAAGAAACGCGTCAGGCACCACTCGTTGAGCCCCAATCGGATCCGAATTTTGTACTCGTGAGTTGCGCCGTCGTAGTACGCCGAGACTTTGCAATGATGCTCGTCGCTGTCGTAACTGAAAATCTCGACGGAGTTATCGCCGACCTCAAATGCCTCGTGCAATTCGAACGTCCCGATGTTCGACGGCAGTTCGACCGTATGAAGGAACTCGCGCGTCTCGTCTCTGATTCGGCAACTTGTTTCCTCGTTCAAATCATCGCCTCCCGATTGTCGATAAGAAATTATATCACGTTGCCGGCGATCGATGTTATAATGAGCGAAAAAATTTTGGAGGCGGTTGACATTGAAAGCCTCGATGACGACGGTGAAAATAATCGCGGCGATTTTGATCGCGTTGCTGTTTTTGGTGATCCACTTGGCGGTGCCGGGTTTCTTCGCGGAGATGTATGAACTGTTGAGACGCGGCGACATCATGGAGACGGCGGAATACATACGTTCGTTCGGCGATATGGCGGTGGTGTTCAGCTTTCTGCTGACGTTGTTCGTGAACGCGTTGGGGTTTCCTCCGGCGATCATCTTCTCGACGGCGAACACATTGATATTTGGGATAGTCGAGGGGATAACGATCTCGGTGGTGGCGGAGACGGTTGGGGTGACGATCAGCTTCCTGCTGTTGAGATTTTTCTTCCGCGACACGGCGGAGAAGATCATCAGCAAGAGTCCGCGGTTGAGCAAGCTCGATAAGTACAGCGGCGAGAAGGGATTTGTGGTGATGTTGATAGCGCGAATGGTGCCGTATCTGCCTTCGGCGTTGCTGAATGCGGTGGGTGCGTTGTCGGCGTTGAGTCTGAGGGATTACTTTATTGCGTCGCTGATAGGAAAATTTCCGTCGACGGGTATAGAGGCGATCATCGGGCACGATGCGATAATGCAAGAGGAGGACCCGACGCGGATCGTGGTGGTGGTGGTGTTTGCGGTGGTGCTGATCGGTTGGGCGTGGTGGTACGAGCGGCGCATGCATCATTGAGCGAGGAAAAAACGGGCGCCCGCCTACTCGCGTGGCGGCTCGCCCTTATTCATGGTAAGCAGTTCAACGGTCGAAGGGCGACGAGGAAAAAATGGGCGACCGCCTACTCGCGTGGCGGCTCGCCCTAATCACTGCCGGCGGCACAACGGTCGAAGGGCGACGGTGAAAAAATGGGCGTCCGCCTACTCGCGGGGCGGCTCGCCCTAACCATGTTCGGTAGCTCAACGAGCGAAGGGCGACGAGGAAAAGACGGGCGCCCGCCTGCTCACGGGGCGGCTCGCCCTACTCATGGTCGGCGGCTCAACGATCGAAGGGTGACGAGGAAAAAACGGGCGCCCGCCTCCGAATGGGGCGGCTCGTCCTAACCATGGTCGGCGGTTCAAAGGTCGAAGGGCAGCGGTGAAGACGGGGCGCCCGCCTACTCTCGCGGCGGCGCGCCCTTCCCTTTAGTCGTCGCCAAAAATTTTTGTGGGCAGAGAATTATTTTGAGCAAAAAAAAATTGGGGCGACGGTTGAAGGGCGGCGGTTAAAAGAACGAGCGCCCGCCTCTCGATCGGGGCGGCGCGCCCTTCCCTTTAGTCTTCGCCAAAAATTTTTGTGGGCAGAGAATTATTTTGAGCAAAAAAAATCGGGGCGACGGTCGAAGGGCGACGGTGAAGAAGGGGCGCCAGCCTCCCGATGGGGGCGGCTCGCCCTTCCCTTTAGTCTTCGCCAAAAATTTTTGTGGACAGAGAATTATTTTGAGCAAAAAAAACATCGGGGCGACGGTTGAAGGTAGTCAGAGAAATAACGGGCGCCCGCCTTTCTCACGTGGCGGCGCCCCCTTTTTTTCTTAGTCGTCCCTCAAACATTAAGTGTCTCAAATTTTCTTTGTACCGAAGAAAAGTGGCGATCCGCCGGCTTCGGAGGCGGGCGCCACTTCTTTTTCTCGATCAAAGTATAATGGAGCGAGCCGCCCCATGTGGAGGCGGGCGCTCCTTCTTTCATCGTTGTTCAGTCGAGCTCCTCGCGCATGAACGCCGACAACTTTTTAACCGCCGTCATCACTTCCCGATAATGTTCCGGCGTCAATGATTGATTCCCGTCCGACAACGCCCGCGCCGGATTCGGATGCATCTCCATCATCAAGCCGTCGGCGCCCGCCGCGATCGCCGCCAACGACATCGGCTTCACCATGCGCCACTTGCCCGTCCCATGGCTCGGGTCGACTATGATCGGCAGATGCGACAGATGTTTGATCGCCGACACCGCCGACAGATCGAGCGTGTTTCGCGTGTATGTCTCATATGTTCGAATGCCGCGCTCGCAGAATACCACATTCGGATTGCCCTCGCTCATTATGTACTCCGCCGCGTTGAGCCACTCGTCGAGCGTCGCCGCCAGCCCGCGCTTGAGCAGTACCGGCTTGCCCGTCTTGCCTACTTCCTTCAACAATCCGAAGTTTTGCATGTTGCGCGCTCCGATCTGCAGCATGTCGGCGTAATACTCCACATGATCTATCGCCTCGACCGTCGTCACTTCCGTTACGATCTTCAAGCCCGTCTTCTCGCGCGCCTCCGCCAAATACTTCAGCCCTTCGACTTCCAAGCCTTGGAACGAATACGGAGAAGTCCGCGGCTTGTATGCTCCGCCGCGCAGGAATTGAGCGCCGCCCGCTTTGATGATCTCCGCCGCCTCAAGGATCTGTTCTCGAGACTCAACCGCGCATGGTCCCGCCATGATCACCGGCTCGGCTCCTCCGATCTTCACTCCGTCGACGTCTATGATGCTCGATTCGGGATGGAACTCGCGGCTCGCCAGCTTGTAGCTCTTTGAAATCTCGACGGTATGATCGACGCCCTTCATCGCATCGACCGGCACCGACGCAAATTTTGCCTTGTCTCCTATGACGCCGATGATCTTCTGCTGTTCGCCGATCATTATCTTCGCGTCAAGCCCTCGGCTCTTGATTACGCTTACAACTTCATCGATGTTCTCTTGCGTCGCTTCGGGGTGCATGATGATGACCATGTGATAATCTCCTTTGTGCAAAAAAGAATTGACCGTTAAACGGTCGCTATTGTATATCAACGAATAAATCTTGTCAAAGTAATGGCGGAGGGGGTGGGATTCGAACCCACGGTAGCTGTTAACTACACTTGATTTCGAGTCAAGCACCTTCAACCGCTCGGACACTCCTCCGCGTCGAGGGCAATCTTACCACAACGCTCTTCGGATTGCAACAATTTTTTTTGACGGGCGGGCTCGCAAGTAAATTTTTGATTGAAACTCTTGCCGTCGAAAATATTTTTTGCTACAATGCCTGCAGTTTCAACAGAGGAGTGAATGATGTGAAGAAGAAAATTTCTGCTCTCGTGTGCGGCGCGCTCATGGCATTCGGCTCGATCGCGATGGCATCTATCAGCGGCGACAGGATTATGCTCGGCGATATCCAGCCCGGCGATCCGATCAGTGCGGTCAAAAACATTTACGGCGAGCCTCTGCGGATCGTCGGCGAGAAATGGCTCTATAAGGGTTTCTACATCGAAGTCGATGACGATCGTCCGAACTACGTCGAAGAGATCGCCACTGAAGACGCGGGCTTTGCAACGCAGGACGGTGTCATCGTCAGCATGAGCGAGACCGCTCTCAACGACACCTACGGCAAGGCGGACAAGATCGAGCGCGAGAACGGCAAGGTCGAATATACTTATTACAGCCGCGACTCGAGAGAGAAGATGCAATTCGATGTCGTCAACGGCATCATCGTCAAAATCTCCTGCGAGCGCAACTGATTTCCGATCGGCAATAATATCATTTGAAAATCGAATAAGCTGAATCAAGTGTCGTGAGACTTAATAGGGAATCAGGTCGAAAGCCTGAGCGGTCACGCCACCGTAGCGGGGAGCAACTCTGCATAAGTTATGTCACTGGATCGAAAGATTTGGGAAGGCGCAGACGAGCGATGAGCCGAAGTCGGGAGAACTGCTTGATTGACAATCGCCGCTTGACCTGCGAGTGACGGGGAGGAGATTTTTCGCGACAGTTGAGCGGGCGACGTTTACCCTGAATCGGGGCGTCGTCCGCTTTGTTTGTGTTGAGAAATGCGCTCGTCGGTTTGGCGGGTGCATTTTTTATTTCGAGGGAGTGATGTTTATTGAAACGGCTCATACATCGAGCGACACAAATGTTGGTCACACTGCTCGGCGTCAGCTTCATCACGTTCTGTCTGGCGTATCTGGCACCGGGCGATCCCGTCGCGATGCTGCTCGAGTCGGCTGATACGATCGTTTCGGAAGAAGTGCTCGAAAAAACCCGCGCGGAACTCGGATTGGATAAACCGTTCCTCGTTCAATACGGCAATTGGTTGGCGGGAGCATTGCAGGGCGACATGGGAATGTCCTACTCGGCGAAGAAACCCGTCACCGAAAAATTGTCGGAGGGATTTGTCGGCACATTGCTGTTGGCGTTCGTGACGATCGTTTTCGTGTTGTTGATCTCGTTGCCGTTGGGCATATGGTCGGCGGTTCGACAAAACGAATGGCCCGATTACGTTGTCAGGTTCTTCGCGTTCATCGGCGTGTCGATGCCAAGTTTCTGGTTGGGGCTGATGTTGCTCTACGTGTTCGGGCTCAAGCTCGGTTGGTTCCCGATCGCAAGCTCGACGATCACGGCGAAGGGCATCGTGCTCCCCGCGCTGACGTTGGCAATCTATCAGTCGACAAAATACGTTCGACAGGTGCGGACGGTCATTCTCGACGAACTTCATCAGGATTACGTGATCGGAGCTCGAGCGCGAGGATTGAGCGAGTCGACGATCCTTTGGAAGCATGTTCTCCCGAACGCCGTCCTGCCGTTGATCACATTGCTCGGCATGTCGATCGGTTGGCTACTCGGAGGCGTCGCCGTCATTGAAATCGTATTCAGTTGGCCCGGCATCGGCAACATGGCGGTTCGAGCGATCATGATGCGCGATTACCCGTTGATCGAGGGCTTTGTTTTGTGGATCGCGATCGTTTATATGGTGATAAATTTTTTGGTCGACTTGTCTTATACGTGGCTCGACCCCAAACTCAGGAGAGGTGAACAACATTGACGGAGTTTATCAAGCAGCATCGATTGTTCGCCGTCTATACCGCGCTCGTCATTCTGTTGGTGCTCGTCGCGATCTTCGCCCCGCAACTCGCTCCCCAAGATC
Organism: Selenomonadaceae bacterium; assembly: GCA_017477125.1. Lineage (GTDB taxonomy): Bacteria > Bacillota > Negativicutes > Selenomonadales > Selenomonadaceae > Quinella. Next base: position 13,563 of record JAFUXN010000020.1, on the reverse strand, counting down.
CTTTCGACGGCAACATGAGAAATGTCCTCCAGCAACCGTCGGACGAACATATTTTCGGCACCGATAAACTCGGGCGCGACACCTTCAGCAGGATCATCTGCGGCACTCAAACATCGCTGTTCATGACAATTTGCGTGGTGGTTTTGCTGGCGATCGTCGGCGGCGTGGTCGGAGTGGTCTCGGGATATTTCGGCGGCAAGGTTGAGATGATCCTGATGCGCATTGCCGACATGATGTTGGCGTTCCCGGGCGTCGTGCTCGCGATTGCGATCGCGGGCATCTTGGGCGGCAGTATCGTCAACACGATCCTTGCGTTGCTCGCCGTCGGTTGGGCGAAGTACGCTCGACTGGTGCGGAGCCTCGTCATCAAACTTCGACACAACGATTACATCATCGCCGCGCAGGTCAACGGCACCAAGACGATCAACATTCTGTGGCGGCACATTCTGCCGAACATCTTGCCGATGATCGTCATAACGGGAGCGATGGATATCGGGACGATGATGATGGAGATCGCGGGGCTGTCGTTCCTCGGCTTTGGAGCTCAACCGCCGACACCGGAGTGGGGCTTGATGCTCAACGAAGGGCGGCAATACATTCAAACGGCGCCGTGGCTGATGATCTACCCGGGGGCGGCGATCTTCGTGGTCGTGGCGATATTCAATTTATGGGGCGACGCGTTGCGTGACGTGCTCGATCCCCGTCACGACAGTTGATAATAATTTTTTCGAGAGGAGTTTTTGACATGAGGAAAAGATTTTTGAAGGCATTGAAGCTGGGAGTACTGGGGTTGATGACTGCGGGATTGGTCGCGGGCTGCGGCGGAGGAGATTCGGCGGGCGGAGGCGGCGGCGATCCCACGACGTTGAAGGTCGGCGTCACCAACTTTGCTGATACGCTCGAGCCCACGCAAAATTATTTTGGTTGGGTCGTCATGCGCTACGGGCTCGGCGAATGCCTGACGAAGTTCGACGAAAAGATGAACGTCACGCCTTGGCTTGCCGAAAGTTGGTCGATCAGCGACGACAATCTCACTTGGACGTTCAAGATTCGCGACGACGTCAAGTTCTCCAACGGCGATCCTCTCACCGCCGATCTCGTCAAGCAATCGATCGAACGCGCCTTCAACAAAAACGCTCGAGCCGCAACCTTCTTTGAATACGAGTCGATAACTGCCGACGGGCAAAACTTGATCATCAAAACCAAGAAGCCGTTGCCGGGCATGCCGGGCTATCTTGCCGATCCGTTGTTCATCATCGTCGACGTGCCGACCGAGGCGAGCCGCGACTTCTCCAAGGAAGGTCCGATCTGCACCGGTCCTTATATGGTCGAGAGCTTTGTTAAGGAACGCGCCGTCATGAAGAAGAATCCGAATTACTACGCCGATGTTCCTTATGAGACCGTCGAAATCCCGTCGATTGATGATCCCAACACTCGAGCGATGGCGTTGCAGGCGGGCGATGTCGACGTGGCGGTGAACATTGCGGCGGGCGATATCGATGTGTTCAAGGGCAATGATCAGTTCGTTATCGACGAGATACCTTCGTTGAGAGTGGTGCTCGCTCGAATGAATCAGAACCCCGACAGGATTTTGTCCGATCCCAAAGTGCGCGCCGCGTTCATCTCCGGTTGCGACCGCGAGACTTATAACGATGTGCTGTTGAAGGGAACTTTCCTGCCCGGCAAGGCGCCCGTGCCTCCGTCTCTCGATTACGGTTTCGATCAATTGACCGATCCCAATACTTATAATCCCGAACGCGCAAAAACTTTGCTGACCGAAGCGGGCTGGTCTGACAGCGACGGCGACGGCATTCTCGACAAGGACGGTCGTCCTCTCGCGCTCGACTTCGTTGTCTACAACAGCCGCGCGGAGTTGCCGCTCTACGCCGAAGCCGTTCAATCCGATCTCCGCAAGCTCGGTTTCGACATCAAAATCAATACCGTCGATTATAATCTGATTGACAACATGGGCATCAAGGGCGAATACGACCTGCTGATCTCGAACATCACGACCGCCAACACCGGCGACCCCGAAATTTTCCTGACGTGGTATTGGAAGACGAACGTCGACGGCAACAATCCGCAAAACGGTTCGGGCTACAGCAACCCCGCTTACGATGCCAAGCTCGAACAGCTCAACTCCGAGTTCGATCAATCCGCGCGCAGACAATTGATCATCGACCTGCAACAAATTCTGCTCAACGATTCGGCGTCGGTGTTCTTCGGTTATCCGCAGACCAACATCATCAACAATAAGCGCGTCGCCGGCGTCAAGATGTATCCCTCCGATTACTATTGGATCACCAATTTGATCAAGCCCGCAAAGTGATCGCAGGAGGCATTATGATTCTTGACGTTAAAAATTTGGCGGTGTCCTATGCCAAAAACGATACGCCGACAATTCAAGGCGTGACGTTCGAGCTCGATGAGAGAGAAATACTGGCGATCGTCGGCGAAAGCGGCTCGGGCAAGACGACGGTGATCCGCGCGATCTTGAATGTGTTGCCCGGCGGCGGTCGAGTGTCCGAAGGCAAGATCATCTTCGACGGTCGCGATCTCTCAACGCTCGACGGTGAAGGCTGGCGCTCGCTCCGCGGCAAGGATATCTCAATGATCTTTCAGGACAGCGGCGCCATGATGAATCCCGTCCACACGATCGGCAAACAGTTCGTCGAGTACATTCAAACACACAGCGATCTCGACAAGCAGGACGCATATAATCTGGCGGTCGAGAAGCTGACGATGATGAATCTGCCCAACCCCGACAACATCATGAGCTCATACACGTTCGAGCTCAGCGGCGGCATGCGTCAACGCGTCGGGATCGCGATGGCGATCACCTTTCAACCAAAATTATTGTTGGCGGACGAGCCGACCTCAGCGCTCGACGTCACTACTCAAGCGCAAATCGTCGGCGAACTGATGTTCATCACGCGCGGGACGGGCGCGGCAATGATCATCGTCACTCACAACTTGGGCGTCGCGTCGTATCTGTCGGACAAACTGATCGTCATGTCGCAAGGCAAAGTGGTCGAGGCGGGCGCGACCGACGACGTCATAAAAAATCCCAAGCATCAATACACGCAATCACTGTTGGCATCGGTGCCGGAGATGGGGAGGCGTCGCTATGTCTGAACTTTTGATCCCGCCCACCCACCCTTTTAAACCATGTTTAAAAATCTTTCGGAGGGCATTGTAATGTCCGAAATAATTATGAGCGTCGAGCATCTGACGAAAAGATTTCCCGTCGCCAACGGAAAGTTCCTCACCGCGTGCGACGACATCACCTTCAACGTCCGCAAGGGCGAGACGATCGGCATCGTCGGCGAGAGCGGTTGCGGCAAGACCACTCTGCTCAAAGCAATCATGAACATGCAGTTGCCGACGTCGGGGAGGATCATCTTTCGCGGCGAGGACATCACTCAATTGACGGGCGAGGCGAAGCGTCAAAACTATCGTCACATCCAAATGGTATTTCAGGACCCGACCGCCGCCTTCGATCCCAAAATGCACATCAAGGATATCGTTTGCGAGCCGCTCTTGAATTTCGATCTGATCAGCGCCGCCGACGTCGAGAGCAAAGCGCGTGAGCTCCTTGAACAGGTCGATCTGCCTCCCGACTTCGTCAATCGATATCCGCACAACATGAGCGGCGGACAACGTCAGCGCGTCGCGATCGCTCGAGCGTTGGCGCTTGAGCCCGAGATCATTGCTTGCGACGAAGCCACCTCCGCCCTCGACGTGTCGGTGCAGGACACCATCATCAAATTGCTCGTCCGCCTGCAACGCGAAAAGGGCATCACCTACATTTTCATCTGTCACGACCTGGCGCTGGTCAGCCTGTTCAGCCATCGGATCGCCGTCATGTACCTCGGCAATATGATGGAGAAGCTCGACGGCGATAAGTTGAAAGACGCTCGCCACCCTTACACGCGCGCGCTGTTGAAGGCAGTCTTCTCAACCGATCGAGAGCGCAATCAGTACATCGAGATTTTGCCCGGCGACATTCCCAGCCCGCTCGACATGCCGTCGGGCTGTCCGTTCCAAAATCGTTGCGCTCAATGCCAAGAACTCTGTCGGGAACAAAAGCCCGCGTTTCAAGAGATCGACGACAATCATTTCGTCGCGTGCCACTATCCGCACACTTTTTGACACTAACGGCAGGAACGCCGCGCAAAGCGTTGAATTGATCTGTCGAATCAATTTTGGAGGCGATCAATTGAACATAAAAAAATTTTGCGCCGCGCTTGTCGTAAGCACAACGTTGCTGTCAACCGCATTCGCCGCCGGCGCCGATGACGAACTTTCCATCATGGCTGCCGAACAGCGTCGCGATTCTCCTTCCGACACCGAAACTTTTGAGCAGCCCGAACCTCAACCGATCAAACAGCCCGCCGTCGAGCGTCCCAACGTTGAGCACCCCGTCGTCAATCAGCCCAAAGTTGAGACGCCCAAAGTCGAGACGCGCCCCGCCGTCAGCCAATCGACCGTCGAAACAAAAAACGAGCAGCCCGCCGTCGGCATGCCCAACCCCATCGTCAGCTACAATACTTTTGACGAGATGGTTGAAGAACTCGGCTACGTCCCGCTCTACGTCCCAAAGAGTTCCGGTTACATCATCAATTACATGTCGATCATCGGCGAGAAGGTTGCCGACCTTCGTTTCAATCGTCGTTGGGAGACCGAAATCAAGCTCTCCGTTCGAACCTATAAGCGTGCCGACGGCGAGGAGCTCAAGGACATCAGCGGCGTCAACGGAGTGAAGTGGCGCGTCGATCTCAGCGGCGGCATTCCGATCTATCTGGCGCGCATCAACGAGAACTCGAACGCTGCCGCTTGGTCGGTCGGCAATTACACCTTCGCCGCCACCACAGAGAATTTGAGTTTCGCCGCGTTCAGGACGCTCGTATTTGAGGAGCTTGCCGATCTCTCCGAGCATTACTTCATCGACATCGATTAAATTCGGGAGGCATATCGATGATTAAAAAAATGTTTTTGAGTGCATTGATGGGATTGACTTTATTGACGGCGGGTTGCGGCAACACGTCGAGCGACGCCGACAACGAAAAAGTTGTCTATGTGTACAATCAGGGCGATTATATTGATTCCGCGACGCTCGAAATGTTTGAGAAAGAAACCGGCATTCACGTCGTATATGATGAGTTTGACACCAACGAAAGCATGTATCCGAAAATATCTTCGGGCGCGGTGCATTACGATGTCATTTGCCCGTCCGATTACATGATTCAAAAGATGCTCGATAAAAATCTGTTGCAGCCGCTCGATTTTGAGAAGTTGCCCAACGCTAAAGAATATATCGGGAAGAAATTTTATGAGCAAGCGCGCTCCTTCGATCCCGAAAATAAATATTCCGTGCCGTACAGTTGGGGGACGGTCGGGATCATGTACAATGCAAAGTTGATCGATGAGCCGATCGACAGTTGGTCGGTGTTGTGGGACGAACGCTATAAAGATAAAATCCTTATGCTCGATTCGCCGCGCGATGCGTTGATGGTGCCGCTCAAACTCAAAGGGCATTCGCTCAACTCGACGAACATGGACGAATTAAATGAGGCGCGCGACATGTTGATAGCGCAAAAACCGTTGGTGCAAGCATACGTGATCGACGAAGCCAAAGACAAACTCATCAGCGGCGAAGCTCCGATCGGCGTGGTATACAGCGGCGAGGCTTTAATGATATCGCTTGCCAATCCCGATATGGAATTTTCGGTGCCGAAGGAAGGAACCAATTTTTGGATCGACGGTTGGGTTGTGACGCGCGACGCCGAAAATGTTGACAACGCTCATAAATTTATTGATTTCATGTGCCGACCGGAGATCGCGCTGATGAATTTTGATTATCTCGGTTATTCAACGCCGAATATCGCAGTGCGCGATCTCGAAAAGGACGATGAAATTAAAAATTCGCCCGTGGCATTCCCCGACCTCTCCGTCTATGAAAATCAAGAGACCTATAAATATTTGGGCGATCAGATGGATCAAACCTTCAACGATCTGTGGGCTCAAGTCAAAGCAAATTGAGCGGAGCCGAAATAAAATTCCCTGTCCAACTTCATGATCAGACGCCCCGATAATAATGTCCGTGCGTGATTCCGTCTTCGACGATCGATTTCCCGTCGAGCGCCGCGCGGAATTTTTTTATTGTCGCCTTCAACTCGTCAGCCGACATCGCACGCCCGTCGATCCTCAACCGATCAACCGATCTCAACTCGTCGAGCCGATCCGCCATCGACAGCACCCGACTGTTGAGCACATGCGCCCGACAATTTTGATCGGTCACGAGCGGGAACTCGGCGCCCATTCGATCTCTCAACGCAAACTTCTTCCGTTCGCACACTCGACCGCAACCCGCAAAGCTCCCGATCGGGCAGTAGAACATGATCATCAGCTCCGCGCGCCCGCCCACTATACATTCAATCGGCAACGGCGATCGGATCGCGTTGATTTGATTGAGAGTGAGTTCGGGCGAAAGCGTCACGCCCTCCACGCCCAGCCCTTTCAGTTCATCGATCGTCGTCGAGTTGAATGCGATCAACGAGAAATCGGTGAAGATCGGCAAGGTCGTCAATCGTTTGACCAGCCTCAACGTCCCGAGGTTGTGTATATAAATGCCGTCGGCGTCCCCAACCGCGCGGACGATCTCCTCAACCGTCGGAAGTTCAGCGTTACGAATGATGCGCGGCGTGCCGATGTAGATCGCCTTGCCCTTCGACCGCGCCCACTCGATCGCTCGTCGATGATCCTCAACCGTCGGCGCACGATGATTGAACGCGTCGCCTCCAAATATGATCCCGTCCGCCCCGTCGACCGCGCTCAACTTCTCAACCGTATCGATTGCCGCGATCAACTGTTGAGACGAGCGTTCGCGTCGCGCCCACGATGTGCTGCTCGTGATCGTCGTCGGCGGCTCCTTGATGAATCTCGACAGACGAAGGGCTTCCAATTGATCGATCGCTCGGCGCCGCACGTCATTGAGTTCGCTGATCGGGATCATCAGCGCGCCCTCGATGTCGACCGTCAAATCTCTCAACGCAAACTCCGTTGTGCCCAGCCGCCCGAGCTGCTTCTCGATCAAACTCCTGTCGAGCGGACGGTTCGTCGCTGCCACCGCCGCCGTTTTGGTTTCTGCCTCTGAAATGTTTCCGTCGCCGTCCGTTAATTTCAATCTCAACGGTTTGTTCGGTTGAACTTCAACGTGAGCGGAAATAAAAATTTTGTTGGCGGAGGGCTCGGCGAAGAACGTTTGAGCGTGGGCGGCAAGTTGAGCGTCGAAAATTTTAAAGGCGCGGTCGTGGACGCGAATGCCCTTGGTGTTGTCGACATTGATCGTCACGAGATCGCCGCGCCGTTTGATCTTCTCGACGGTGAAGTTGATCCGCCCCCCGACTTTGATCCAAATCTCAATCTGATCGCCGAGGTTGATCTCCTCAGTCGCCTTGAGCGTCACACTGCGAGCGTCGACCGCCGTCACTCGTCCCACGGGCAGCCCGCGATTGTTGGGCTTCTTGTCGCTGATCATATCCCGATCGATCTTGCCGTCGAGATAAGCGGTCGTGAAGTCCCGATTGAAAATCTGCGCCAGCCGCCGATGCTCCTCAACCGTCGGCTCAAACTCGTTCGGTCGAGCCAAACAACGATCGATCGCTCGACGGTACGTCTCGACCACGATCGCAACATACTCCGCACGCTTCATGCGCCCTTCGATCTTGAGCGACGACACGCCGGCATCGATGAGCGCAGGCAATCGATCAATGCCGTTGAGATCCTTGGGCGAGAGAATGTACTTGCCCGCGTCGACCGTCGACCCGTCGTTGGCAATGAGATCGTAAGGCAGTCGACATGGTTGAGCGCAACGTCCCCGATTGCCCGACCGCGCTCCGATCATCGACGACATCAGGCATTGCCCCGACGTGCACACGCACAGCGCTCCATGCACAAACACTTCGATCTCGATGTCAGTGTCAGCGACAATTGATCTGATCTCGTCGAGCGACAACTCACGCGCCAGCACCACTCGAGAGAAGCCGAGCTCCTCAGCGGCGCGGACGCCTTCGATGTTGTGAATGGTCATTTGAGTGGAGGCGTGGCGCGGGATATGCGGGATCAATTGACGTGCTCGAGCGGCGACGCCCAAATCTTGAATGATGAGCGCGTCGACGTTGAGACGACCGAGCTCGAGCAGATACTCGTCGAGCGCGGCAAATTCCTCGTTGGCAACGATGGTGTTGACCGTGACATGCACATCGACCCCATGCAGGTGAGCGTACTTGATCGCGGCGGCGAGTTCGTCATTGGAAAAATTATTGGCGAAGGCGCGCGCGCCAAACGATTTGCCCGCAAGATAAACGGCGTCGGCGCCGGCATTCACCGCCGCCCTCAATGCATCGATGCTCCCGACGGGCGCAAGCAATTCGATCATACATCGACCTCCCGAAAAAAATTTTTTTGAGCCGATTATATCTGTTGAGCGGATCGAGCGCAAAGAAAAACGATCGAAGACGAAAAAAGGGCGCGCCCGCCTGCTCATGGGGCGGCTCGCGCCTTTCCTTAGTCTCCAAAATTTTTATCGGCTAATAAATTTATGGGGCTGATGAATTTTTGGGGCGACAGAGAAATAAAGCGTCGTCCGCCACGCGAACCGGCGGCGACGCGTCCACTTTCTGATGAATTTTTGGGGCGGCTCGCGCCTTTCCTTCGTCACCAATAAATTTTTATCGGCTGATAAATTTTCGGGGCGACAGAGAAATAAAGCGTCGTCCGCCACGCGAACGGGCGGCGACGCGTCTCCTTTATGATCAATTGCTTGGGACGGCTCGCGCCTTCCCTTCGTCGCCAACCAATGTTTATCGGCTAATAAATTTTCGAGACTGAGAGGCTTTCGTAGACGGAAGGGCGGCGTCCGCCCCGCGAACCGGCGGCGACGCGTATTTTTTTTGATCCGTCCAATCATCGTTGTCCCATCAATTGACTGAAAGCATCATCGAACGCCTTCTTGCGATCGCCCTTCTCATTGAAGAACGGCAACCCGATCACTCGTCCGCCGCCCGCGCTCTCGAGCTCCGATAAAAATTTTTCCTTCCAAGCGTCGTGCTCGAGCAGATGACCGCCCTTCGGCTCCGCAAACACTTGCAGTTGATCGTTCGTGCCGTCATGCCGACGCAACAGGATCACATAGTCCGGCTCGAAACGCCGCCCCTCGTCGAAATCATAGATCGGCATCGCCCGCTCGTTTCGGATCACAAAAACTTTTTCGTAGACCGAGCGCAACGCCCCGATCCGATCACGCATGTAATCGATGAAAGCCCGCTCCTCCGACGTGCCCATGCCCTCCTCGTACACAAACCAATCATCTGCCGCCGACAACTCGAGCGGCTCGAGCTTCGTATCGGACGACATTCGGATCGTCTTGTCGCCGAACACATTTTGCAACGGCTTCTCGCGGAACTCCCTCGTGCCCTTGTATTTGATCTCCGCCTTCGACAACCGCTCGGCGATCAACTTCAACACATATGCCGCCGCCCGATGCATCGTCGTGCCGCTCAACTCTCGCGCTCGAATGTCGATCGACACCCCGCCCAAATATTTTTCCGATGTGATGAACTCCCGCGTCGAGCTCAACCCATCGAACATCAGCCTCAATCGATCCAATCGGAAGATCGGATATTTGATCAGCGCCCGATGCACCGTCGCGTAATTCGTCGCCGACATCTGCCCCAACGTCCTCCGCACTCGACGCAACTCAACCGCGCCGTTGAGCTCCAAATCCTCTTTTAGCAATGACTCCTCGCCCGACGCTCCGCTCGTCTCCTCAAACAGATACAGCTGCCCGATCGCGTCCGCGAATATCTCTCGAAAGCTCGTCACGCTGTCGACCAGCCGATCATTCATCAGCACCGTGCCCTCTCGATATGCGATCTCCTTCTTGAAATCCGCGCGGAGCTTATACTTAAACTCCTTCATCTCCTCGAGCTCCAAGCCGATCTCGCGCAGCGCCTCCTTCAACTCCGCGATGTACCGTCGATCGTTGCGGCAATGGTAGTACAACACCTCGCACGCCCGCATCTCATTGTCCAGATCGCCGTCGAATTTCCGTCGATACGCCGACCGATCATCGATCGCAAACGGACAGTAACGAGCCCCGCGCCCGATCAGTTGAGCCTCGCTGATCGTCGTCGGCGATATCTTCTTGCCGCCCGATTGCCGCGTCTCATACAATCGAACGATGTCAAACAGGTTGAGCACGTCCCAGCCCTCGTCGAGCTTGTCAACCGCAAAGATCGCTCGATAGGGATTGTCCGCCTGCTCCAAACTGTTGAGCACCTCCGCATCATACTTGTCGTTAGTCGACAGGCATCGATACTCCTCAAACGCCGCGCTCAACTCCGCCGCCAATTGATCAAACGTCATGCCCGATCGCGCAAAGTAATCGAACGCATGATCCAATCGCCCGAGGTTGAGATCGGATAAGCGTTTCAATCGCGCGCCCGTCAAATTCCTCATCATCGAAACGAACGCCGACATGTTCTGCCGACTGTCCTTGACCAGTCGAGACTTAAACAAGATGATCGGCTTGACCTTCAATCCATGCGCCGCGAACACCCGCTTGCGATATTGGCTCAACACACACGCCGCCAACTCCCGCTCGTCCGGCTCAACGTCCGCCTTCAACGCTATGATGTCCTTCGACCAGCCGTCCCGATAGAATTTCGTCAGCGGGTAGTCGTACACGATCTTATCAAGATACTCCGCGCGGATTTTCGGATTGGAGAGATCGCATGTCGCCGTGAACTCGAGCAGCACGTTGTCGGCGCCCCGCTCAAAAATCTCGTGCACCGCCCATTCCCACGTCACTCGACTTTCATCAGACTTCTTGCCCTTGGTATCGACGTTCAGATGATGCGCCTCGTCGGAGATCATCACCAACCTCTTGTCGTTGAGATCGTCGGCGGTCATCGCATTCTCCTTGACCGTTCGGAATATGCCGTTGAGCTGTTGCGTCGACGTGAAGCAGATGTTGATCGCATGCTCGTCGGCATCATTAAAATTGTTGACCGCGCGGATCGGTATGCGCTCGCCGTCGATCGTCACCGCGTCCGCGAACAGATATTTTCTCGAGCTCCTGCTCATGAAGTTCAGCCGCGTCTTGTCGATGATGTTGTTGAGGTGCACGAAGAACAAAAAGTTTCGATAGCCGCATCGGTAGAGGTAGATCATCAGCGCCGCCATGATCATCGTCTTGCCCGACCCCGTCGCCATGTGGAACAGCACTTGCGTCGGGCGCTTTGCGGTTTCGAAATGATTGATGAAGTTCTCCAGCGCCTCCCGTTGATAGTCTCTCAACTCATGCCTCAGGTTGTCTCTGATGAACGTCGGCAACGGTTGAATCAGATCGCGTTTCCGAAGCACGTCAAGCTCCTCGTATAAGTACATCAGCGCTCGCCTCCGTTATAGAAGCTGTGCGTGAATGACTTGTCGGCGTCGGCGATCGCAAACTCAACATCGTCGATATCATAGCGGTTGACGTAGAGCATGTTCTTGTCGATGATCTCCATCACGAGTTGTTTCTGCTCCTCCAACGTCAGCGCCGCAAACTCCTCCTCGTCCAACTTCGACACTTCCAAGCGATAGTCGATGTAGCCGACGTTGATCACCCGCTCGAGAATGTTTTGGATCGTTGAGTGATCGGAGGCGCGCTCGAGCTCATCAACGAACGCTTGATTGAGACGTGCAAGCGAACAGTACACGAACGACGCGCCGGCATTACGAATGCGCTTAACGGTTATGTCGTCGATATAATTCATCTGCTCGATGGTAATGAAGCGCCGCTTGAGTTTGTGGGCAACCGCCGCCGTCGTCCCCGATCCGGCAAAAGCATCGAGAACAATATCGTTCTCGTCGGTAAAAATATTCATCAGGAACTCGATCAAATCCTCGGGCTTCTTGCCGTTGCGAAATTCAACTTCACCCTCGCTGTTGACGGTGTTGTAACTCTGAACGAAATCCAAGAAGTTTGGATAGGGCTTGTAAGTTACGCTCGACGAGAGCGGCATGCCTTGAAGATATGCGCCGTTCTTATTTCCGCACGGAGGCAGATAAAAATATCTGTGGTTATAAGCGTCGTCGCCGATGCCCTCAACCTTGAACAGTGTTTTGGGCGGAAAAGTTTTTTCGAGAGGCTGAAGATGTTTGACGTAGAATCTGCCGGACGAAACTTTTTCACGGATTGAGCCGCGCACCGTCACGATCTTAAAATTTTTATCCGACGGTTGAGTTTCGAGCAGTTCATATTCCGTCGGCAAAAAATATCGTCCGCGTCGACCGTCAAACTCAATCGGCTTGCCTTCGGTCAGCTCGTTGACGACATACTTATAATCGTTGACGGTTTTTGTCTGAACCATGCGCGGCATTTTGAAGTCGGGGCTTTTGCTGTAAACCAAAATGTATTCGACGACATCATTGAACTGTTTATCGGCGGTGAGGACACGGTCGGGGTGACGTACCAACACGTTGAATGTCATAACATGATTGCCGATGATTTCATCAAGAAGAACCTTAAGATAGGCGAAGTTGTGGAAACTGCATTGAATGAGAATGACGCCGTCTCGTTGGAGTAACGGTAGAGTTTGTTCGACGCGATTTTTTATGAACACGAGCCAAGTACTGAGCGAAAATCGATCGTTATATCCGAAGGAATCAGAGCCGGTGTTGTAAGGAATATCCCAATACGCCATTTTGATCCGATTGCCGAATCTCTTTTGAAGAGACGCAAGTGTGATCAGATTATTGCCCTTGACGATCAGATTGTCGTCGGCATGGAAGTCGAGCGCGGGCTCAACGCCTTCGGGAGTGAACCGTCGAGCGCCGACGAGCACCTTCGGATCGAGCAGACAAGTGATCTCCTCTCGAGCGATCGTCTCATTGAAGAACACCTCCTGCCGCCGCTGATCGTCCCGAGTCTGCCCGCCCTCGAGCACGCAATCCTTATAGGGGAAGACGAGCGCGATGTCCCGACGGTTGATGATGAACTCGCCCTTGCCGTCGACCAGCCCAATCTTGTTTCTGTACTTGGTAAATGATCGCGGCATATATTCATGGTACTCAGTCATTGGAGCTCCTCCCCGAAATGTTTTGAGCCGATTATATCTGTCGAGAGGATTACGCGCAAAGAACAATGATCGAAGATGAAAAAAGGGCGCGCTCGCCTGAATGTGTGGCGGCTCGCGCCTTAGCCTTTGTCGCCAACAAATTTCTATCGGCTGATAAATTTTCGAGGCTGAGAGGTTTTCGGGGACGGAAGGGAATAGCGTCGTCCGCCACGCGAACCGGCGGCGACGCTTCCCCCTTTCTGCTCAATTGTTAGTGACGGTCGAAGACGAAAAAAGGGCGCGCCCGCCTCCACGCGGGGCGGCTCGCGCCTTAGCCTTTGTCGCCAATAAATTTTTATCGGCTGATAAATTTTCGGGGCGACTGAGAAATACAGCGTCGTCCGCCACGCGAACGGGCGGCGACGCTTCCCCCTTTCCAATCAATTGTTCGGGGCGG
>JAFUXN010000019.1 GCA_017477125.1 Selenomonadaceae bacterium | reverse complement strand
GTCGCGCGCGGCATCGTCAACGGCTCGAAGGGGCGTTTCACCATCGACTTCAAAGCCGATAAGCCGCTGTGCCCGATCGAGGAGACAACTTCATCGTACTATATCAGACTGCTCGTCGACGACAAACCGGGAGTGCTCGGCTCGATCGCAATGACGTTCGGCGACGCGGGAGTGAGTTTGAAATCGGTGGTGCAGACCAACGCCGATCAAGACGAGCACGCCGAGATCGTTGTGATAACTCATGGCGTGAAGCATAAGGCGGTGCTCAATGCCGTCGAGCGGTTGAAGAAGTTGCCCGCCGTCGATGATGTGCTCGGCTTGATCCGCGTGCACAACGAGGACGAGGGTAAGGGCAATGACTGATAACGAGCTCGTAAACGTATCGGGGATTAAACCGTCGGGCGCGAAGATCAAAGTGCGGGTGCCGGGAACGAGCGCCAATTGCGGACCGGGCTTTGACTGCATCGGGCTGGCGTGCTCTGTTTATAATGATCTCGAGCTGATGTTGTTGCGCGAACCGAAACTGATAGTGGAGACGGTGGGCGAGGGCGCCGACTCGATCCCGACCGACGAGAAAAACATCGTGTGGCGCTCGATCAAAACTCTGCTCGACAGAACAAAATTCGGAGCGGAATTCAAGGGCGCCGTGATCAAAATGGAGAACCACATTCCGATGTCGAGAGGGCTGGGCTCGAGCGCGGCGGCGATAGTGGCGGGGCTCAAGGCGGCGAATGCGATCGTGGGCAGTCCGTTCAATCGTCAAGAGCTGTTGCAGTTGGCGACAGACATCGAAGGGCATCCCGATAACGTGGCGCCGGCATTGCTCGGCGGCTTCACGGTGAGCGTGGTGAACTACGGCAAGGTTCAGACGCTGTCGTTCCTGCCGAAGATCACGATGAACTTTGTGTTGGCGGTGCCGGACTTCCCTCTGCCGACGTGGCAGGCTCGACAAGTGCTGCCGAAGGAAGTTCCGATGAAGGACGCGATTTTCAATATAAGTCGAGCGTCGATGTTGGTAGCGGCGTTGATCAAGGGCAAGGAGCGGTTCTTCAAAAATGTGTTCGACGACGCATTGCATCAACCGTATCGGAAGGGATTGATCCCGGGGTTGAGAGAAGCGATCGAGGCGGCGCGGAAGGCGGGAGCGATCGGCGCGGCGCTATCGGGAGCGGGACCTTCGGTGATCGCATTTACGATCGAGAAACAGCACATTGCAAACGACGTGGCGTCGGCGATGACGCAGGCATTCAGTTCGAAAGGCGTCAACGCCCGCTCAATGATCCTCAAGCTCGACACGCGCGGCGCGCATATCATCTGATGAGCGATAAACTTTTCAAGGTGAGGGCGGCGTTCGAGCCGACGGGCGATCAGCCTCAAGCCATTGACGCCCTCGCCAACGGGATCATCAACGGCATGCAAACTCAAGTTCTGCTCGGCGCGACCGGCACCGGAAAAACTTACACCGTCGCAAAAGTGATCGAGCGCGTTCAGAAGCCGACGCTCGTCATCGCCCACAACAAAACTCTCGCCGCTCAACTTGCATCGGAATTTAAATCGTTCTTCCCCGATAATTATGTCGGCTACTTCGTCAGCTACTACGATTATTATCAGCCCGAAGCGTATCTGCCCGCCACCGACACTTATATCGAAAAGGACGCATCGATCAATGACGAGATCGATCAACTGCGGCACTCGGCAACGTGTTCTCTGTTCGAGCGCCGCGATGTGATCATCGTCGCCAGCGTCTCATGCATCTACGGGTTGGGTTCGCCGGAATCTTATTCGAAACTCGTCCTGCACTTGAGCCGCGGGCAAACGATCGAGCGCGACGAAATTCTTGAGCGGCTGGTCGGCATTCGATATGAGCGCAATGATCTGATCCTCGAGCGCGGCAAGTTCAGAGCGCGCGGCGACACCGTTGAGATATTCCCCGCGGCGTTCAACGGTCGGGCGCTGAAGGTTGAGATGTTCGGCGACGAGATCGAGCGCATTGTTGAGTTTGATGTGTTGAGCGGCAAGATTTACGGCGAACGGCGAGAGGCGATCGTCTTCCCCGCGTCGCACTACGTCACCGACGAGCATGACATGATCATCGCCATGGAAACGATCCGCGCGGAGCTTGACGAGCAGTTGAAATATTTTCGGTCGAACAATAAATTGATCGAAGCTCAACGGTTGGAGCAGCGGACGAATTTTGATCTCGAAATGATTTCGGAGGTGGGATATTGCTCGGGGATCGAAAACTACTCGCGGCATTTGACGCAACGCGCGCCGGGTCAACCGCCCTTCACGCTGATTGACTACTTCCCGAAGGATTTCTTGATCGTGATCGACGAATCGCATGTGACACTGCCGCAGTTGCATGCGATGTACGCGGGCGATCGGTCGCGCAAGACGACGCTGGTCGAGAACGGCTTCCGATTGCCGTCCGCCTTCGACAACCGCCCGTTGACGTTTGAGGAGTTTGAGGCGCGCATCGACCAAATGATCTGCGTGTCGGCGACGCCCGCACGCTACGAATTGGATCAGGCTCAACAGGTCGTCGAGCAGATCATTCGCCCGACGGGGTTGCTCGATCCGATCGTCGAAGTGCGTCCGCTCGAGGGGCAGATCGATGATCTCATCGTCGAGATCAAGGCGCGGGTCAAACGCAAAGAACGGGTGCTCATCACGACGCTCACCAAGAAGTTTGCGGAGAACCTAACCGATTACCTCAAGGGCGCCAAGATCAAAGTTCGGTATCTGCATTCGGACATCGCCACGCTCGAACGCGCGGAGTTGATCCATGCGTTGAGGGCGGGCAAGTTTGACGTGCTGGTCGGGATCAATCTGTTGAGGGAAGGGCTCGACCTGCCGGAGGTATCGTTGATAGCGATCCTCGACGCCGACAAGGAGGGCTTCCTTCGCTCCGATACGGCGCTGATCCAAACGATAGGACGGGCGGCGCGCAATGCCAACGGTCGAGTGATCCTATACGCCGATCGGATCACCGATTCGATGTCGAGGGCGATGAGCGAGACCAATCGGCGACGACAAATTCAATCGGAATACAATCGGGCGCATGGGATCACGCCGCGCACCATCGACAAGCCGATCGCTCCGTTGATCGAGATGCCGTTGAGCGAGGCGCCCAAGAAATCTGCCAAAGCCTCTGCTCAATCGTATAACAAGATGTCGAAGGCGGATCGTCGACGGTACATCGAGCGGCTGACCGACGAGATGAAAGAAGCGTCGCGTCGATTGGAGTACGAGCGGGCGGCGGAACTGCGCGACATGATCATCGAGCTCGAAGGGCATTTCTGATCTCGACTGTTGAAAATAAAAATGGGCTCAACGCCCACTTTTTTTATTTCGCCAGACCGTAGACGATCATCTTGCCCTCAAAGAAAATTTTTTGCGTCGCGCCGTTGGGATCGATGTAATCGATATAGTAGGGAAGGCGCTCGACCTCGGCGATCAAATTGTCGTTCGCCGCGTTCGCCGTCTCCCGCTCGACGATCTTCATGTCGACACGATCCTGATCGGTCACGCGACCGTTGGGCATCACTCGACGCGTGTAGAGCCCGCACCGTTGCAGATACCGATTGAAGAGCCGCACGAACTCCCGATAAAATTCGAATTGCCGTCCCAGCCCGCGATACGCCGTCGCCGTCACGCTCTCGAGCAGCGTCAACTTGAATATCTCGAAAAACTTCTTGGTGATCTCCTCCGACGCCCGACCGCCCTCATACTCGTTAAAGTTGAGCTTGTAGGTCAGCTTCTGCAGATTGCGCACGTGCCGCTCCAAACTCCGCAGGAAGATCACTTTGTTTGCCGCCTTCGATCCGTCAAGGAACGCTTTGATCTCCTCAACGTTCATCGCCGCCTTCAACCGCGTCGTGATCTCGTCGGGCGTCCCGTTTATGTAGACTTCGCCCTGCGGCTCGAGCTCGAATAACAATATCTTGGGCACTTCTTCGCTCGGCGTCGCAACACTCTCGATGATCGCTTTGGGCTCGACCTTCGGCGGCGGAGGCGGCGGCTCTTTATGCTGCTCAAACTTTGCTTCAACGTCGTCGAATTTCTTCCAAAGGTAATCGATCTGCCGAATGAGCTCATTGATCGCTCCGTCGCGCGTCTCTAATTGCGACATCAGTTCCGACGTTTGCGCTTTGAGTTGAGCGATCTCCGCCTCCTTCGCCTCGATCCGCTCGCTGAACAACTGCCACAGCTGTTTGATCTCCTCGTCCTTCGCCGACAAGCGCGATTCGGTCTGCTCGGCTATGCGGTTGAGATCGTCGAGCGGCAACGGTTCATTCGCCTTCTCCGCCAACGCCTCTGCCAATTGCTTCAACGTGTCGAGCTCCGATCGGATCGCCTTGACATCTTCAACCGTCTGCTCGACTTTCGGATCGATCGTCGGCTCGGGCGGCGGTTCCGATATTTTTTGCGTTAAAGCATCGAGCTCCGCGCGGAGCGTCTTTACTTCTTCGACCGTCGAATCTACTCTGGGATCGATCGTCGGCTCGGGCGGCGGCTCGGGTTCGGGCGGCGGCTCGACCTTCGGCGGTTCGATCGTCGACGCCTTTTTTTTGAGCTCCTCCATCTCGACGCGCACGCCGTTGAGCTCGGTTATCGTCTGCTCGAAAAATTTTTCGTTCTTCGCCGCAGAAATTTTGCGAAGCGCCGTGAACTCCTGCCGCAAATTTTTGATCTCCGTCGCCGATTGATCCAATTGCCATTGCACGTCGGCACGAAAATTATCGGTGTCCTCGATCTGCTCAAGCAGCGGCTCGAGCGCCCGCAATCTCATCTCGTGTTGCACCTTCGACGGGCGCAAATCCTTTTCGATCCGTTGAGACATGCTCTCCACGTCCGCCGACAAATTATCGATTCGCCTCAGCGCACTCTCAAGCCGATAAATTTGCTCGATCCTCTCGCGCAAGTCGTCCGTCGTGCGTATAAACCATTGCATCGGTGCGATCACACTCCTTTGTTACTTCACCTGCGCCGCGCGCTCGTCGTCGTACGCCGGTTTATTCATGATCTGAATGTTGTACGGGTCGAGGTGCACGCTCACCTGTTCGCCCGGCTCGCGTCCGACTATCGATTGCACCAGCCAATCAAATCCGCCCGCCGTCACCGTGATATCATAGTTCATACCTTTGAACACGACCTTGGTCACCGTGCCGTTGAGCGCGCCTTCGCTCGGATTGTCGAGCACAATATCTTCGGGTCTGATCTGAACGTCGACGGGACATTCTTCGCCGAAACCGGTGTCGACGCATGGATATTCGATGCCGAGTATCCGAACGAGCTTGTCTCTGACCATCACGCCGTCGATGATATTCGAATCGCCGATGAAATCTGCCACGAAAGCGTTCTCGGGCTCGTTGTAGACTTGCTCGGGCGTGCCGATCTGTTGAATATAGCCTTGGTTCATCACCACGACGGTATCTGACATCGACAGCGCTTCTTCCTGATCGTGGGTGACGAAGACGAAGGTGATGCCTACCTCCTGCTTGATCCTAACGAGCTCTTGACGCATGGCTCGACGCAATTTCATGTCGAGTGCCGACAACGGTTCGTCGAGCAGAAGAACGCGCGGCTCATTTACGATCGCTCGAGCGATGGCGATGCGTTGTTGCTGACCGCCGCTGAGTTTGGTGACGTCGTGATGCTCGTAGCCGTCGAGGTTGACCAGCTTGAGCGCGTACTTGACTTTATCCTTGATGTAATCGGCGGATTTATTTTGGAGTTTGGGACCGAAAGCAATATTCTCGGCGACGTTCATATGCGAGAACAGGGAATACTTTTGAAAGACGGTGTTGACCGCTCGACGATTGGGCGGCAGGTCGGTGATGTCGTTGCCCTCGAAGAGCACTCGCCCTTCGTCGGGAGTTTCGAAGCCGCCGATGATCCGAAGCATCGTCGTCTTGCCGCAACCCGATGGTCCGAGCAGAGTGATGAACTCGTTTTCGTGGATGGTGAGATCGATCTCGTCGAGCACGAGCAGAGCGCCGAACTTCTTTGCGACATGGTCGAGGCGGATTAATTCCCTTTGCATTTCCCTCTCCTTTCGGCGTCGGACGCCGTCTAAAAAAACTTTGCCGCAAAGTCTATCACAGAAACGGAATTTGAGCAATGCCTTCGATTTTTAAAATCCCTTTAACTGGAGCAGGGGATGGGCTTTAATTTTTACGTGGCGATCTCTCTCATCAAAAATTAATCAAATCCTAATGTATAAAAGGTTGATTAATGGGCGGATGCAGATATAGTATAAGAGCGTGTTTTTACATATCAAAGGAGGTGGTGCCTTTGCGGAGAGCTGACAGCGTAATCCGAACGAGCGACACGAACTATATCATGGGGAGGAGTTTTTGTGGATCAACTTAAGCGTGCACATGGTCAATTTATCACATGGGGGGGGTGAAGGCAGAACTTCCCTCAGTTGAGGATATTTCACAGGAAGAGTTGGAGGAGCGCTTCGCATTCGATCTGCAATTGGACGCTGACGCCGACAGCGACTCGGATTCTGACAGCGACAGTGATTCGGACAGCGACAGCGATTCGGATAGCGATAGCGACAGTGATTCGGACAGCGACAGCGATTCGGATAGCGATAGCGACAGTGACTCGGATAGCGACAGCGACAGTGATTCTGACAGCGACAGCGACTCGGACAGCGACAGCGATTCGGACAGCGACAGCGATTCGGACAGCGACAGCGACACTGATTCTGACAGCGACACCGATTCGGACGCCGATGCCGACGCCGATGCCGACGCCGATGCTGATGCTGATGGCGATGACACTACAAGCACTGACGACACCACGAGTGCCGAGGATACAACGTCGACTTCCGAAGATACAACGTCGACTTCCGAGGATACCACATCGACTTCTGAGGATACCACATCGACTTCTGACGACACTACGAGTGCCGAAGATGGAGATTCCGACAGCGACAGTGATTCGGATACTGACAGCGACACAGATTCGGATACTGACAGCGACACAGATTCGGATACTGACAGCGACACAGATTCTGACAGCGACAGTGACACAGATTCTGACAGCGATGCGGATTCGGATACTGACAGCGATGCAGACAGTGATGCAGATAGTGACGCTGACGCCGATGCAGATACCGACGCTGACACAGACGCAGATGCAGACGCTGATACCGACGCCGATGCTGACGCCGACGCTGATACCGACGCCGACGCCGATGCTGACGCAGATGCTGATACCGACGCCGATGCTGATACCGACGCAGACGCCGATGCTGACGCTGATGCCGATGCTGACGCTGATGCCGATGCTGACGCAGATGCCGACGCAGACGCTGATGCCGACGCAGACGCTGATGCCGACGCTGATGCCGATGCCGATGCTGACGCCGACGCCGATGCTGATGCCGACGCTGATGCCGACGCTGACGCTGATGCAGACGCAGACGCAGACGCTGACGCTGACGCCGACGCTGACAGCGACGCCGACGACACCACCAGCATCCCGAGCGCCGACGACGCCACTCAAGACACCCGTTCTTGGAACGATGTCGACGTAAGCGGCGACACCACCACCGACGATTCCGGCAACACCGTCACCAACATCGATACTTCCGACATCAAGGACGGCGATCAGGTCACTCTCGAGGCGACCGGCAACAACGATACCACCAACCTCGATCTGTCCGACGTCGATGGCGCGGTCAAGGTAACCTTGCCTGCAACCGGCACCTTCAACATCACTATGCCCGATGGCGACGGCTCCCGCATCGAGGTTCCCGATGACTTCGAAGGCACGGTCAACATCACGCTCGGAAGCGGCAACACCATGGTCGTGGCAAAAGGCGGCGACGGCGAAGTCAACATCGAAGGCGGCGACGGCGACAACACCTTCGTGGTCGAGGGCGCAAACGTGAGCCTCGGCACGGGTCGCAACGTCATTTACGGCACCGGCACGTTCAACAATTACGATCCCGATACCGGTTCCGAGTTCCGTCTGCCCGACGTGTCGAACATCTACGATGCATTCATGGACGGCGGACTGTCGTTCAAGAACGGCGCGCTCGACACCGGCAGCGGCGACATCACGCTCAACGAGAACGCGGGCAATGTCGGCAGCATCACGATCAATCTGACGGATGCGAACGGCAACACGGTGCGCGCGCAAGGCACGGGCGCGGGCGGCGGCACGATGGACGGCAGCGGCTCGAGCCAGCCTGTGCTGTACGTAGGTAACACCGACGGCAGTAAGACGGGAACGACGAACATCACGACGGGCTCCGGCAATGACAGTGCAATCGCGGGCGCAAGCGACGTGGTGGCGAACAGCGGCGGCACCGACGAGATCACGCTGGCGAACAGCGAGAGCGGCGGCGCGACGCTGGATCAGACGGCGAATCCGCCGCAGCGCGCGACGAACAACATAAGCGGCTACAATCCGTTGCTGAACATGATTCGTCAGACGGCAGAAATGCTGGGACAGATGACGGCGCGCTTCGTGAACGGACGTCTGCAGACGCGGTTCGGCAACATGACGAACAACTTCTTCGGAGCGGGCTCGTTTAGAGACCTGGCGGATCTGGGGTCGGCAGATGCGGACTTCGTCGAGAAGGAGACGACGGTCAAAGTCGAGACGACGGACGCGAGCACCACGGTGCGCTTGGACGACGAAGATATGATCGTGCTCGATGCCAACGGCTACAACGGCGACGCGGTGTTGATCGGCAACAACAACGACAACGTGATCTACGGCGGCAGCGGGAACAACAGCCTGTGGGGCGGCGAGTCCGGCGACGATACGTTGTTCGGCGGCGACGGCTCGAACGAGTTCTACTACATGAAGGGCAACGGCGATGATGTGATCGAGAATGCGAAGGACGGCGACGTGATCAAACTCCTCGACATCTCGATGGACGATATCAATGTGCGCTTCACCGAAGTCGACGACGACAAAGTTGTGGTGTCGATGCAGGACGGCGGTTCGCTGACGCTCAACGGCAACGCGGACGTGACGTTCGAACTCAACGACGGCACGAAGCTGGCAGCTGATCGCAAGAACAAAGGCTTCAGCCGCAAGTAAGGTTCCTCAGGCTCGCTCGGGAGATCAAACATAGAGATTAAGAACGTACGATTGGGCGATTAACGTATGGAGGCGCTTCGCTCGAGTAAAGGGGTACCGCATTCGGTGCCCCTTATTTTTTTGCGTCATTCGATGACAAACCTGCGATTTTTAATTTACCTTTAATGACAACGTGATCGGATTGAACTATAATGATCTCAATAGGGAGGTGTGTGACGGTGAAAAAATTTTTGACGGCACTGCTGTTATCGATGTCGATGGTCGGGTCAACGTCGGCGCAATCGGTGACGATCGACGGACATGGATTGGATCGGGACGCGGCGATCCTCGACGCGGAGAAGGCAGCGGTCGAGCGAGTGGTCGGCACGATGATCGACAGTCAAACGCTCGTCGGCAATTACATGCTCGAACTGCAGAAGATCTATTCGATGTCGCAGGGCTTCGTGCATGGCGTCGACGTGTTGAGCGAGAGCCGATCGGACGACGGCGTTTACAATGTGCTGGCGCGAATCGAAGTCGAGAGCGAGCCTGACACCGATCTGATCAGTCGCTTGACGACGATCATGCGGCTCAACGATCCGCGGATCACGGTGATCATATTGAAGGACGGAGCTGAGGCGGGCACGCACGACGAGCCGGCTGAATCGGCGTTGGTCGATCGGCTGTTGACGTTGGGGTTCAGTCATGTGGTCGATGCCGACGTGGTTGCCAACCTCGAGAACGCCGTTCTGCTCGAGAGGATTTTCAACGGCGAGAAGGGGCTGGTGGGCGTGGGCAGCAGCTACGGAGCGGATTATCTGGTGCTGGGCAAGACGCGGGCGACGGCGATCCGCGCGCAGATACCGAACTATCGCGGAGGCGGCGGCTATCAGGACACGAATAGGTTCACCGGCAATGCGAACTTGACGGCGCGGATCATTAAGCTGTCGACGGGAGACATCATCGGGACGTTCTCGGTGAATGCTCCTCCGCGCATCGGGCTCGACGTCAGTACCGCTCAACTCAACGCGGTGCAGGCGGCGGCGAACGCGGCGGCGGACGAGCTCGAGAAGAAATTCAAGAAGCTGGCGATGACCGTCACGATCAAAAACTTTTAAGGAGGTTCAATCGTTATGGCGAAGAAAATTTTTTCGATCCTGTTGTCGACGATGCTGCTGTTGGTGCCGATGATCTGTTCGGCGAGCGACACCGTTGCGGTCATTCCGTTCCACAAGAAGGCGAGCGTCTCAGCCGAGCTCACTCTTGACGATGAGGATTACGCCGCCGAGCTCGTCAACGAATATCTCACCAACGCCAATCGTTTCGACATAGTTGATCGCGAGTACCTCAAAGAGACGCTCGACGAGCAGGACCTTGCGATGAGCGGCTTCGTCGATCCGAGTACCGCATCAAATATCGGCATGCTCGTGGGCGCAAAGTATATCGTCGTCGGCTCAATCACGGGGCTCAGTTCCGTCAACAAAGTCGGCAAGGTCGCGGGCGTCGGCGGCAAATCGTTCAAGGTCGTCGCGCACCTCTCCGCGCGGATGATCGAGGTCGAGAGCGGGCGAGTGCTCACCGCCGCCAACGGGATCGGGACTTCGACCGCTCATTTGGTCGAAGCGCCGTTCAGATTGATCCGAATCGGCGAGGCGGAGGTCAGTCAAGAACAAGTCTACGACGCGATCGATAAGGCGGCTGCCGATCTCGTCAAGAAAATGCTCGTCAATCTCGACAATCGGAGGTGATCCCATGCGCTCAATCGGATCGATAATGCTCCTCTGCCTGCTGTTGATGACATGCTCAACGGCGTCGGCGGCGTTCAATCGGACGGCGGGACTGCCGACGATCCTGATCGGCGAGGTGCGCGGCTACGGCGAGAATGAACTGATCCCCAAGTACTTCGAAGACTTCAGAGACGAGCTTGCCGCCGCGCTCCAACAATCGAACAAGGTCAACGTCGACGTGTCGAGGATCATGCTCAACGCCGATCAGCCTTCGGAGGAGGACAAACTTTTCTCGTTGATCCACAAAGATGCGATCGCTCGAGGCGCGCTCTACCGTCGGGAGTACGCCAACGCCGAGATGATTCGTTATGCCGACGTGCTGTTGGGCGGCGGCGATCCCAAGAAGGGCAGGAGCTATTTTCAAGACGACAACATCACCAAGGAGCGCATGAAGCGAGCGGGCAAGCCTTATGAGCTGACATTCACGGCGGTCAAGCAAGTCAATGAGATCGGGCAACGGTACGGCGTCGATTATATTCTGTTCGTCAATCTGCGCGACGCCGACGTGTGGAGGAAGACGGGCGGCATCTTCGGCACGCACCCCGACGATGACGACTTCCGCGGCAAGAAGGTTCTCGTCGAGCTCGAATATTATCTGGTGAATGCGAAGACGGGCATGGTGTACGAGGGTCAGAACGCCGAGAAGAAGACGAGCTTGACGACCAACGCGCTGGTGGGCAAGTACGGCAACGACTTCACCGTGCACGACATGGTCAATTACATTTTGAAGGACCAGGCGGAGAAGGTTGCCGACGGCGTGATCAACAAGGCGCTCAAAGCCGTCGGAGGCAAATGAAATGGTCGGGCGAATAATTTTGATCGCGACGCTGATGATCGGATTGATCATGCCGACGGTCGAAGCGCGTGAGACGTTCGGGGTGGTCGACATAGTGAGCCGCATTGACGAGTCGATGACAAATCTCGACGGCGACGAGCTCAACATGTTTCATTCGGTGACCGACGTGTTGATTGCCGACTTGAGTCCGATCGTTGACGTGATCGATTTGACGGGAGAAGTAACCGCCGCTCGCCTCGACGAATTGATTCTGCAGCTCAACCAAGGAAATTGTTCGGAGCTTGCCGACGCGCATTGCGATTATATCATCTACGGATTTCTGATGAATTTTAACAGGTCGAAGGGCGATCGGATAGCGGGCAAGAGCGAAGCGGTCACCGCCGACGTGAGCATTCGAGTGGTCGACGCGCGAACGGGAGTGTGCGTGTTCATCGCCAAGAGCAGAGGGATCGCCGTGGCTCGGGGCGTGCGTGTCGGACCGATGTTGAGGATCGGATCATTTGAGTTCAGTGAGGAGCAGTTGATTGACGCGCTCGAGGAGGCGGCGCATGGTCTTGCCGCTCAATTGAGAGAGAACATTTGAGAGGAGTGCCGTCGATGAAAATAATTTTGACGTTGATGTTGATGCTGTTGATGAGCTCGACGGTCGGCGCGCGCGACGTGTTCTGGTACGACATCAATTCGGGGATCGAGCAATGGAAGAAGGTGGTGATCTTCCCGCTGGTGGACGCCGACAATCCCGATCACTTCCTGATCAATCGGGACGAAAAATCTGAGCTGTATTGGAAGAACAAATATCTGATGGAGCATTTCGAGAAGAAGATCAAAAACATGCACACGATCAGGCTGTCGCCCGACATCAAAGAGAAGGGCGAAATTCTGCTCGATAAGTACAGCGACCTGCTCAAGCCGTTTGCATCGGAGCGGGAGCGGGCGGAAGCGGTGTTCGAACGGACGGGCGCCGATCTTTACATCATACCGAGCTACAGACGCAAGACGTTCAAGCTCGACGCGTACAAGAGACTGCAATATGATTTTGCGGAGCAGAAGTGGAAGGCAGAGTTTGATCGGCGAATGGATTCCGTGGGAGCCGCCAACGGATTTACCGGTTTCATCCACGTGATGGAGCTCAACATCAAAGGCTACGATGTGGAGGGCAATGAGGTGTTCAGCTTCACCGACGAGCGACACAATGCCGCCTACGATGAGCGGAGCCAGTTCCGAGAGATCGCGGCTCACGTTCGACAGGACATCGAGGACATAAAGAGCGGCAAGCATGATTTTGCAAATCAATCGGGGCGGATCAAGATCGGGTTCAAGGATTTTCTGTTGCCGACAAATTTGGGGCTCGACGAGCACACGTTGAGAGGAATATATTTTGCGTTGAAGGTCAATGCGCTCGAAAAACTTGAGCCGCTCGGCGAAATAGAGTTGGTGTTCGACATGGATGATCCGACGCCGCTCGATTACTACGTGACGGGCGAAGTGCACCAATGGAATTTGAAATCGACTTGGGTAACCTCGCCGCCGACCGAGCAGTATAAAATGAACGGTTGGATATTCGATGCGTATGTGAGCATGAACATGCAGTTGGTCGACGCGCGGACGGGCACGGCGGTGATCGAAGACGTTTATTCGGGGAAAACCGGCAGGATAATGGACGCGTATTATATTGCGCTCGACGAGTTTTATACTCAGGTCAGCGATTACTTTAATGCGAAGCGAGTCGGGCAATGAGCAGGGAAAAATTTTTTGATCGAAGTGCTTGCCAATGGCGATCGAACGTTGTAGAATAATGACGTGAAGTGCAAAAGATTTTCGTGGGAGGGTGATCGACATGGCGGTTGGGATCAATGGAGTAAACGGCGCACTCAACACGCTCAACAATGTGCAGACTGCTTCGCAAAACACCATACAGCGCATCGCGACCGGGTCGAGATTCCCGAACGCGGCGAGCGGCGCTTCGCAGTACGCGATCAGTCAGCGCATGTACAACAACATCGGGAGCATAGCGCAATCGAACCAAAACACGCAGAACGTCGGAGCGATGTTGCGGACGGCGGCGGGCGCGGCGCACAATACCGTTCAAGCGTTGGGAACGATCAGAGGAAATATAATCAACGCGGCGAACGGCTCAAACACCGCGGTCGACCGACAAAATTTGCGTCGAATGGTCGAGCAACACATACAACAGATTGACAACAACGCGGCGGTCGAGTATAATAGGCAACGGTTGCTCGATGGCACGAGGAACGTGGCGGTCGCGGGGATCGCGGGCTATGACAATGTTCGGCTCAACGATCTGTCGTCGCGTGGCTTGGGCTTGACGAACGACCGTGGCGAGATCAACATCAACTTCGACAATGACGAGGGCATTCGGGACGCGCTCAACCGTGTGGATAATGCGCTGAGTGTGGCGCGCGGGACTAACACGACGATAGAGACGGCGATAGAAGACCTCGGTTTTGAATCGGCGCTTGATGTGGAGACGACGATCGGGGCGCAACAGCAGAGGCTTGAGTATCAGGCGAGCATGTACACGACGATGGAGGAGAACGAACTCAACGCGGTATCAACGATCAGCGACTCGAATATAGCTCAAGAGATGATCAATCTCAGAACGGAGCGTGCGCAGGAGCAGTTGGCGTTGTTCGCGACGCAGATGTTCAACCAAAATCGCGCCAGCATCTTGAACTTGATAGGCGCCCAATAATTTTATCGGAGACTGCGGGCATAGTTCATCGGTAGAACGAGAGCTTCCCAAGCTTTAAAGGTGGGTTCGATTCCCATTGCCCGCTCCAATCGCAATTAATTTCATCGAACATAAATCTGAGGAGTGTCCCACGGTCGGGGCGCTCCTTTTTCGATCGCAAAAAAAAATCCGCGCGGAGCGGATCATAATTTAATCGGCGGCAAACAAGGTTTCATCTACTCCCGACAACGTTGCCGTGTACGTCGTCGATTGTCTCACGCTGCTTTGGCTGAACGTCACGAACGCCGCCGACTCCCGCGTCAACTCCGAAAGATTTATCGAGCGGATCGGGCGTCGCGTCGCCGCCGTCGTCGAACGTAAATAACTTTGTCTGCTCATCGAATCGTTGATCGGATTGCTCAACTGCACCGAGTCCTCGTTCGAATTAATATCTTCAACCTTCGAAATCCACAACGGTTCATCACTCCTTTGCACCGCATGCCCATGGCATTTTATTTTTTATCGACACCGCGTGAAAAATTCTTAAGCCGACGGTCGGCGCTTGATAAAAAATTTCCCGCCATGATATAATGCGTCCGACAAATCATCGACAGGAATGAAGGTGCGCATCGATCATGCTCAAGAAGTTTGCGGCGTTAACGTTGGGGCTGGCGCTGATGATGAGCTCAAACGCGTCGGCAGCCGACAACGATAAGTCGCTCAGGAAAATCATCATCAACTCCGCGAGCCGACTGTTGACGCTCTACGAAGGCAATACCAAGCTCAGAATTTATCCGCTCGGTCTCGGCAAGCCGTCCACGCCCACGCCCGTCGGCTACTACAAGATCAATACCAAGGAGATCAATCCGACGTGGATCGATCCGTCGAATCCCGAATACGAGGTGCCCTCGGGCGCGAGCAATCCGTTGGGCTATCGTTGGATGCAGATCAAAGGCAATTACGGCATTCACGGCACCAATCGCCCCGACAGCATCGGTTATTATGTGTCGAACGGGTGCGTGAGGATGCGCGAGGCGGACGTTGAGGCGCTCTTCGACATGGTTGATATCGGGACGCCCGTCGAGATCACTTATAATCGTGTGGTGGTCGAGAAGGCGGACGACGACAACATTGCCTACTACATTTATCCCGACGGCTACGGTTGGCAGAAGATCGATACGGCGTACGTCAATCAATGGTTGGCGCCGTATGGTGTGGCGGCGTTCGAGAGCGACGAGGACATTCGACAGAAGATCTATGATTCGAACGGTGAGCCGACGTACATAGGGAAGGCGTATTCGATCGAGATCAACGGTCAGAAGCTCGATACGTGGGAGCAGAACGGTCGGACGTTTGATTCAAAGGCGGTAGTGCGATCGGGGATCACGTACTTGCCTGCGGTGCCGATCGCGATGGCGATCAAAACCAAGCTCGAGTGGCGAGCGGGAGCGTCGACGTTGCGGACGGCGTTCGGGGAGGTCGTCGGGTTCGAGAAGAAGCGGCAGATATATTTCAACGCGGACGATGCGATCGTATTGTTCAATCTCGACGGCGGGTTGCAGAGTGTGGTGGCGGCGGACGGAACCAAGACGTCGACCAAAGTTTATAAGTTGCAGACGGTGAAGCAGGTGCCGTTGGAGGAGGAGCCGTTGCCCGAGGACAAGAAGAAGGACAAGAAGAAGAAGAAAGCCGAGGACACCAAAGCCGACGATAAGAAATCCGTCGAGGAGCCGACCGTTGATGATAAGAAGGCTGCCGACGATAAGAAGGCTGCCGACGATAAAAAGCCTGTCGACGATGAGAAAGCTGTCGACGATAAGAATGTTGCCGACGATAAGAAGGCTGTCGACGACAAACCGTTGAGAGGGAGTGAATAAATGAAGGAAGATGCATCGCTGTTTCGATACGAGCTGGCGTTTACCATAATCATTAAGAATGGTGCGCCGTACATGCGCGAGTGGATAGATTTCCATCGGCTGGCGGGCGTGGATCACTTCTACTTCTATGATAATGACAGCACCGACAACCTTGAGGAGGTGCTCAAGCCCTACATTGATTCGGGCGTGGTGGAGTATGAGAAGTGTCCGGGCAAGCGTCCGCAGTGCGAGGCGTACAATCGGGCGGTGAAGTCCCATCGATTTGATTGTCGTTACATGGGATTCATTGACGATGATGAGTTTGTTTATCCGACCGATCACAATCAGACGATCAAAGACGTGTTGCATGAGGTACTAGACGAACGGCCCAACGCGGTCGGGCTTACCGTCGACAGGTACGGGTTTGGCTCGTCGGGTCACGAGAAAGCTGATTACAGCGTTGATGTCCTCGACAGATTTCAGCATCGGCAGAGCAAATTAAATAACATCCCGAAGAACATATCCAATCCTCGTGCCATTGCACTCATCGAGAACATGCATTATATAAATTTTTTTGATGGAAAGCATGCAGTCAATTCAAGAGGGGAGCTCAATGCCTTTCTGAATCCGAATGCGGTGGACGCCAAATTATATTTCTCTCCGCAGGTCGCCGACAAAATCATAATGAACCATTACTACTATAAATCCAGAGAGGAATGGCTCGACAAACTGCAACGCGGAGACGCCTTCTTCACTGATAATCCTCGAACGGCAGAGACTTTTGACAGAGGCGATGCCGATCATAATGATGTGTTCGACGACGAGATCGTCAAGTACAGGGACGAGCGCCGCGCCCAGATGGGGGGGGGTTGAGCGTAGAAGCGCCAATCTCCATGTACAATCGACTGCTCAACTCCTTGATACAAAAATTGCTCCCGGGTACTTCAGCGGGCTCGCCGCCTAATATATTCTCCGGCAAACTCCACGAGTTCCTCACCTGCCGACACGTCAGTCGGTACCTCAACGGAAAGCTCATCGACGCCGATTCCTCCAAATTCTTCGAGGAGCTCTCAATCAAATGCATGCTCCGAGCTCTCGCAGCGGGCACCATCGAAACGTGGCAACTTCAATTGATGTTCCAGGAATTGCCCTCGCTCCTGCCGCTCAAATATCCTGCGGTCGGCGAGCTCAAGAAGGCTTGCATTCAATTGATCCCGCAGATCAACCAGCAATACCGTCTGCAAAATAATTGGCGCCGATATTGTCAGTACGACTATCTCTTGAGAATGTTGCAGATCGAATAACCTCTCAACGGGAGGCGTGATGCTTTGAAGAAATTTTTGTTGGTCGACGGCAGCAGCATGTTCTATCGCGCGTTCTACGCTCTGCCGCCTACCTTGTCCTCCGCCGACGGCACCCCCACCGGCGGCATCTTCGGTTTCATCACCATGTTCCTCAAACTCTGCAAGGAACTTCAGCCCGACGCCGTTGCCATCGCTCTCGACGTCGGCAAGAAAACTTTTCGCAACGACATCGACGGCAATTATAAAGGCACTCGCCCGCCGACGCCCAAGGAGCTTTCGAGTCAACTGCCCTTGTTGAGCGAGTTCGCAGATGCGCTCGGCATCAAGAATATCGGCGTCGAGAATTACGAGGCGGACGACATCATCGGCACCCTCGCCGCTCAAGCCTCTCAACGGAATTTCGAAGTCGTCATCGCCACCGGAGATCAAGACGCCCTTCAATTGATCGATCACGATGTCAGCGTCAGATTGATCAAGGGCATCAACAATCATCACAGTATCGATCGCGACGCGTTCATCGACGAGTACGGTTTCATGCCCGAGCGATTCGCCGATTACAAGGCGCTTGCCGGCGATCAGTCCGATAATATTCCCGGCGTCAAAGGCATCGGCGAGAAGACCGCCAAGAGGCTGCTCGTTCAGTTCTCGACCGTCGAAAATCTGTACAATAACATCGGGCTGATCGAACCCAAATCGGTGCGTCGCAAGCTCAACGACGGAAGGGACAACGCATTTCTGTCAAAGCGGTTGGCGCTCATCGATCGCAACGTCCCCGGCGTCGAGTTTGAGCCCGAGGCGTTTGGGATCGAGCCGAATTTTCAATGCGTCGACGAGTTTTGTGATCGGCTCAATTTGAAAATCTCCAAAGCCAAAATCCATGAGCAGTTCGACGATGATTTGTTCTCCGATAACGATTACGAGAAAGAAATACTGCCGCCCCACGCGATCGAATTGCCGTTCGTTTACAATCTCAAGGGCATTTACCACGCGGGCATCGATCTGCAATCAAACGAGCTCTACGACGTCGAGTTGATGAATTATCTGCTCGAGCCCGGCAGTCGCATCACAACTTTGCGCCCGTCGCTCACCGACGTCGGCAACAACATGCTCGAGCGGCTCCGCGCGGATCATTTGATCGAGCTCTACGATCGGATCGAACTGCCGCTGGTCAAGGTGCTCGCCGACATGGAAGATCGCGGCGTCTACGTCAACGTTGAGCGGCTCGATCGCAAAGCTCAAGAGATGTCGGAACGGATCGCCGCTCTCGAACAGAAAATTTTCGAGCTCGCCGATCAGAAGTTCAATGTCAATTCGCCCAAACAGTTGTCCGACGTGCTGTTCAATCGATTGAAACTCAAGCCCGTCAAGAGAACCAAAAGCGGTTTCTCGACCGACGCGGCGGTACTTTTTGAGTTGCGCGGTCAACACCCGATCATCGAAGTCCTTCTCGAATGCCGAGCGCTGTCGAAACTCAAGTCGACGTTCCTCGACGGCATCAAGCCGCTCATCGATCCGAAGACGCATCGGGTGCACACTCATTTCAATCAGACGGTGACGACAACGGGGCGGCTGTCGAGCTCCGATCCCAACCTGCAAAACATTCCGATCCGAACGACCGAGGGCAGGGAGATCAGAACGCTGTTCGAGGCGGGCGACGGATTTGATTATCTGTTGTCGGCGGATTACTCTCAGATCGAATTGAGACTGCTGGCGCACATGTCGGGCGACGAGAATTTGATCGATGCGTTCAATCGCGGGCAGGACGTTCACGCAAGGACGGCGTCTGAAGTGTTCGGGTTGCCGCTCGAGGAGATCACGCCCGAGCTCCGTCGCAAGGCGAAGGCGGTAAACTTCGGGATCATCTACGGCTTGAGCGACTACGGATTATCGAAGGGTCTCAACATTTCGCGCAAAGAGGCGGCGGAGTATATTGAGAAGTACTTTGCGCGATATCCGTCGGTCAAAAAATATCTCGACGGGACGATCGAAGCGGCGCGGCGCGACGGGTATGTGACGACGATGTTCGGGAGGCGGCGTTCGTTGCCGTCGATCAACAGTCGAAACTATAATGTGCGGGCGTTGGCTGAACGCATGGCGATGAACACTCCGATCCAAGGGACGGCGGCGGATATCATCAAGCTCGCGATGATCGAGACGGAAAAAAATTTGTCGGGGCTGTCGAGCCGAATGCTCCTGCAGGTGCATGACGAGCTCGTGATCGAAGTTGTTGAGGGCGAGCTCGAGCGGGTCAAAGAGATCGTGCGGCGGGCGATGGAGGGCGCGGCTGATCTCAAAGTCAAGCTCGAAGTCGATGTCGCCGTCGGAAAAAATTGGTTGGAAGCCAAATAATTTTTAGGAGGTTGTTTATGGCGAAGAAAATCCCTGCGATATCGATCATCATCGCGATGTATAACGCCGAACGATATATCGAGCCCTGCCTTCAATCGCTCCTCGCTCAAACGTTTCAAGACTTCGAAGTCATTGTCGTCGACGACTGCTCAACCGATAAGTCCGCCGCGCTCGTCAAAACCTTCATCGATCGTTTCGACGGCAGGCTGACATTGATCAAAACCAAGCGCAACTCCGGCACGCCCGGGCTCCCGCGCAATCTCGCTTTGAAATCCGCGCGGGGCAAGTACATTACATTCTTCGACAGCGACGACCTGCTCACCAAGACCGCGCTCGAGGAACTCTACACAGTCGCCGAGCAGACCGATGCCGAAGTCGTTCACGCCGAGAAGTATCTTGAGATGATCGACGGCTCCAATCAGATCACCGTGCGCACGTTTCAAATGCCGCCCTACGTCGAGCAACCCACGCTCGAAACTTACGATATCGGCGATCGCGTCGAGCGCTTCACTCAAAAGAAATTCCTCTGATGGGCGTGCAATAAATTGTTCCGTCGCGATTTCCTATCAAAGAACAAGATCGTCTTCCCGAACATGACCAGCTTCGAAGATTTGATCCTGCTCTTCTGCTGCCTGATCCGCGCGAAGAATTACGTCCGCATTCCCAACGCCTTCTACATCTACCGCACTCGCCCCGACTCACTTTCGCACGGCGGCAGACACCCGTTCGAGATCGCCACCAACCTCATCGAGGCGATCAAGGTCATGGATCGGTTCATGGGCGAGATGGATTTCTTCCGTCAAAATCCCAAGTATCGTTACATGGCGATCGATTACTTTGTGCAGAGCCGCGTCAACATCATCTCGCATAACCTCTACACTCAAACACAACCTTACGAGGTCGATGATTACCTCCGCCGTCGCGTTTTCAACATCAATCCCAATGAGAATATCCCGTTGATCACGTATCTGTTCAGCAACGCCAACGTCTGTCGATTGCAGCTTGAGGCTCAACAGAAGGAGATCGAACGGCTCCGTCAACAGCTCGCTCAACTCAAAAATGCTTAGCATTGGAGTGATTGCCTTTGTACATCATCGCCATCACCGGCGGGATCGCTTGCGGCAAATCGGTCGTGTCGCGCGAGATTCGAAAGTTCGGCGCGGAGATCATCAGTGCCGACGCCATTGCCCATGAACTCTCCGAACCCGGACAGCCCATTTATGACGCTTACGTTGAGCACTTCGGCAGAGAAATTCTCGATCCGTACGGCAGGCTCGACCGTCGAGCGATCGGCAGGATCGTCTTCAACGATTTGGAGCAACGCAAGTGGATCAATCAGACCACGCACCCGATGTTGCTCAATCGTGTTCGAGAGAAGCTCGTTGAATTTCAAGAGCGCGGACTTCCGATCGCCGTGCTCGACGTGCCGTTGCTGTTCGAAGCGGGTTGGGATTACCTTGCCGATGAAATTTGGGTGGTGTGGCTCAGCAAGAAGAAGCAACTCAGTCGATTGATGTATCGCAATCGGCTCAGCCTGCTCGAGGCGACCGCGCGGATCAATGCGCAGATGAATGTCTACAAGAAGCGCGCGCGCGCCGACGTGGTCATCAGCAATAACCGAACGCGCCCGCAACTCAAAGCGCTCATTCAACGGATTATGAGGAGGAAGTTCCCGCATTTGACGCGGCACCCGACATTGAAAGACGAGCTGGCGCATCTGGCGCGTGTTCGAGCGCAGAGGAAATGGACGCGCGAACTTGAACGCCGCCTTGGAGAATCCGATGAGGCGGAGGGCTCGCCGCTCGAAATGATCTTCGACGAGCGTTAATTTGTTTTGAAGGTGAGACTTTAGATGAAGAAGTATGCAATTATAGCCGTCGTCGCCGTCGTGGCGGCGCTGTCGATATTCGTGCTCGGCGGCGAGTACAATTCGCTCAAGGGCGTGGAGCTCAACGTTCAAACTCAACAGAGTCAGATAGAAAATCAACTGCAGCGTCGAGCCGATCTGATCCCAAATTTAGTCGCGAGCGTCAAGGGCTACATGCAACATGAGGAGCGGGTCTTGACGGAGGTAACGGAAGCTCGAACGCAACTGATGAATGCGACGAGCCTCGAAGCGAAGGCGGCGGCGGACACGGCATTGACGGCGGCGCTCGGCAGGCTGATTGCGGTGTCGGAGAGTTATCCCGATCTGAAGGCTAACACTCAATTTATCGAGCTGATGAGAGAAATCTCGGGCTCGGAGAATCGGATCGCCGTCGCTCGACGGGATTACAACAATGCCGTTCAAGAGTACAACCTCAAGGCGGCGACCTTCCCAAGCAATATCTTCGCAAAGATACTCGGCTTCGGCGAGATCAAACCGTTCGAGGCAGATGCGTCCGCACACGAGGCGCCCAAGGTTGAGCTATGATCAAAAAAATTTATCTGTCGATCGTACTGCTGATCGCATTGACCGGCGCGGCGTTGGCGTCAACGTTCCCTTCGCCCCCGACCAATGATATTTACGTTGCCGATTATGCGTCGATGCTCAACGATGCCGACAAGAATCAGATTCTCGAGCTCGGCAGGGAACTCGATCAAAAGCACGGCGCTCAAATTGTCGTGGTGACGCTCGACACTCTTGACGGCGCCGACATCGATCAATACGCCAACGAATTGTTCAGAGCGTGGGGCATCGGCGATGGCAAGAAGAATAACGGCGTCCTGCTCCTGATCGCAAAGGAAGATCATAAGTTCCGCATCGAAGTGGGCTACGGGCTCGAGGGCGCGATCACCGACGGTTATGCCGGCTCGATCCTCGACGGCATGAAGGATCAGTTCCGCGCGGAGAATTATTCGTCGGCGATCGTTGAGGCGTACGCTCGTCTGACGCTCAAGGCTTATGAGGAGTATGGCGACACGCCGTCGGAAAATCTCAACAACCTCGCCAAGCCCGATGATGAGCTTACGTGGTGGGAGACTCTGCTCGGCGGCGGATTGATCCTTTCGTTTCTCGGCAGCATCGTCTACGGATTTTATAAGCTGATCAAAGGACTGTTCGGGTCGTTCGGCGAGGACAACAAAGAGCGCTCGACCGACGACGACGATGAAGGTTCCTCCGGCAGTTCCTCAAGCAGTTCAAACGACAGTTTTGGAGGCGGCAGCAGTGGCGGCGGCGGTGCATCCGACGGTTGGTAATTCTGATCTCATGAAGAAAAATGTTGATAGGCGTAAACGTTTTAAAAGTGCTCGACGGAAATTGCGTCGCTCATTGAGGATTGCACTTTTTATTTTTTTGTGCTCGATTGCAATTTACTCGATCGTCGAGATGCCGACCGTTCAGCGCGGAGTGTTTTATCCGTTCCATTATCGGGACATGGTCGAACTGTACTCGACGAAGTATCACGTCGACAAGTATTTGGCGATCGCGGTGATGAAGAACGAAAGCAATTTCTCGTCGTCGGCGATCTCGAGGAGCGGCGCGGTGGGGTTGATGCAGTTGATGCCCGAGACCGCAGGTTGGATCGCGACGCAACTCGACGACGAACCGTTGTCGGACGAAAATTTTTCGTTCAACGTCAAACGGCTCTACGATCCCGAGACCAACATTCGCTACGGCATTTGGTATCTGTCGACGCTCGAAGAGGAGTTCGACGGCAATGACGTGCTGGCGTTGGCGGCGTACAATGCGGGGCGCGGAAATGTTTGGCATTGGGTCGACGAATACGGTTGGGGCGCGGACTTCGATGACGTCGATCAAATTCCGTTCAAGGAAACGAGAGATTACGTGCGGCGCGTGCTCAACTGTCGGCTCAAATACCAATTGATCTACAATCGGGAGGAGGGTTGAGGCGATGGAGTTTTTCAGTTACGGCGACAAGCACATTTTCCAAAATGATGATTACATAATGGTTCTTGATGATGAAAGCATACATCTGGACGTCAGATCATCTTTTGAAATAGATAATGCGGCGATGGCAGAGACTAAAAAGTTTTGGCGAGGCGAAGAGCCGACGGATATTGATCCCGAAAATATTTCCGTCGACGAGGAGATCGAGCCGCCCGCCTTCAATGAGCCCGCTCCCGAGCCCGCGCCTGAACCGTTGCCTCCTCCTCCGCCTCCTCCGCCCGTCGAAAAAATTTCCAAGCCCGAGAAGGTTGCCAAGCCGCCGAAGAAAGTTTCGGGCGCGGTCACGGCGATCGGGGACATCAACGGCGAGACGAAGCATTTGACGATCGAGGGAACGGTTTGCAACGATGAGAAGTTCGGCGCGAAGGTCAACACCAACAAGAAGGGCTCAATGATCATCGTCACGTTCGGGCTCGCCGACGCCACCGACGGCATCCTCTGTAAGAAGATATTCAAAGCCGCCGACAAAGACGCCGTCGACGAGCTCATGTCCAATCTCAAGAAGTTTAAGCGCGTTCGATTGTCGGGCAACGTCAAGCATGACGAGTACGCCAACGCCGACGTCTTCAACTTCGACGCGATTGAGGAAGTTCCGATCGTCGAGCGCATGGACAATGCCGAGGTCAAGCGCACGGAGCTCCACGCCCACACAACCATGTCGATGATGGACGCCGTCGTTCCCGTCGAGAAGTTGATCGAGACCGCCGCGCGTTGGGGTTGGGACTCGATCGCCATCACCGATCACGGCGTCGTTCAAGCCTTCCCCGAAGCCGCTCAGACCGTCGGCAAGCTCAAAAAGAAGGGCGTCAAGCTCAAAGTGATCTACGGCATGGAGGGCTACCTCGTCGGCGACGATTATCAACAGAAGTACGCCAACCACATCATCATTCTCGCCAAGAACAAGATCGGGCTCGAGAATTTATATAAGCTGGTGTCGATGTCCAATCTCAAATTCCTGTACCACAAGCCGCGCATTCCCAAAAAAATTCTCGCCGCGCATCGCGAAGGTTTGATCCTCGGGTCGGCATGCGAAGCGGGAGAAGTCATTCGAGCGATCACCGCCGGCGCCGACGACGATAAACTGCTCGAAATCGCCGCCTTCTACGATTACCTTGAGATTCAGCCGATCCACAACAACGATTTCCTCAAGCGCTCGAATGATTTTCCGACCGTCAACACCGACGACGACCTCAGAGCGATCAACTTAAAGGTCGCGGAGCTCGCCGCGCGTCTCGACAAGCCGTTGGTGGCGACGTGCGATGTTCATTTTCTCAATCCCGAAGATCAAATCTATCGAGCGATCATGCAGGCGGGCAAGGGATTCCACGATGCCGATCTTCAGCCGCCGATTTACCTTCGAACGACCGAGGAGATGCTTGCCGAGTTTGATTATCTCGACGAGGCAACGAGGTATGCGGCGGTCGTCACCAACCCGCGGGCGATCGCCGATCAGATTGAGGAGCTCAAGCCGATCCCCGATGAACTTTATGCGCCGTCGATCCCGGGCGCCGACGACGAGATTCGTCAAATGACTTACGATCGAGCGCATGAGTTGTACGGCGATCCGTTGCCGAAACTCGTGCACGATCGGATCGAAGAGGAGCTCCGTCCGATCATCTCGCATGGTTTCGCCGTCCTGTATCTGATCGCTCAAAAGCTCGTCAAGAAATCGAACGACGACGGTTATCTGGTCGGCTCGCGCGGGTCGGTCGGCTCGTCGCTCGTCGCCACGTTGACCGGCATCACCGAAGTCAATCCGTTGCCGCCCCATTGGCGTTGCCCCAAATGTCGGCGCTCGGAGTTCATAACCGATGGCTCCTACGGCTGCGGCTACGATCTCCCCGATAAAGTCTGCCCCCATTGCGGCACGCCGATGATCAAGGACGGGCATGAAATTCCGTTCGCGGTGTTCCTCGGCTTCGACGGCGATAAGGTTCCCGATATCGATCTCAACTTCTCGGGCGTCTATCAGTCGACCGCGCATAAGTACACCGAAATTCTCTTCGGCAAGCACAACGTCTATCGTGCCGGCTCGATCACCACCGTCGCCGAAAAAACCGCTTACGGCTACGTCAAAAAATATTACGAGGGCAAAAATATTTCCAAGAGCCCCGCGTTCATCTCGAATATGGTCAAGGGCGTTGTCGGGGTCAAGCGGACGAGCGGTCAGCACCCCGCGGGGATCATGGTCGTGCCGCGCGACCTCGACATTCATTACTTCACGCCGATCCAGCACCCCGCCGACGACAAGGAGAAGGCGACCATCACCACGCATTTCGATTATCACTCGATCAGTTCTCGACTGGTGAAGCTCGACATACTCGGTCACGACGATCCGACGGTGCTCAAGATGCTCGAGGAATTGACGGGCATCGATCCAAAAACGATCCCGCTCGACGACAAGGCAACGATGTCAATCTTCAGCTCGACGAAGGCGTTGGGCGTCGAGCCCGATGAGATCAAAAATCGGACGGGGACGTTCGGCATACCGGAGTTTCGAACGTCGTTCACTCGACAGATGATCGAGGACACCATGCCCAAATGCTTCACCGATCTTGTTCGGATATCGGGGTTCTCGCATGGCACGGACGTTTGGTTGGGCAATGCGCAAGAGCTGATCAGGAGCAAGACGTGCACGTTGAAGGACGCGATTTCGGCGCGCGACGATATCATGATGTATTTGATTCATCACGGCGTCGATCGACTGTTGTCGTTCAAGACGATGGAGGCGGTGCGCAAGGGCAAAGGCATCGCGCCCGACGTGGTTGAGGAACTTCGACGGCATGACGTTCCCGAGTGGTATATCGAGTCGTGTCAGAAGATCAAGTATCTGTTTCCGAGGGCGCACGCGGTGGCGTATGTGATGATGGCGTTTCGGATCGCTTATTGCAAAGTGCATCGACCGCTGGCGTATTATGCGGCGTACTTCTCGATCCGCGCGGAGCAGTTTGATGCGAACGTGGTGATCAAGGGCGAGAAATTTGTTCGGGATCAGATCGCCGATCTCGAAATGCAGGCGTCGGAGAAGAAGTTGGACGTGAAGGGCGCGGACACGTTGGCGGTACTGCAATTGGTCAATGAGATGTTCCGTCGCGGGTTCGGCGTGCGACCGATCGATCTCTACAAATCGGACGCATACAAATTCATCATGCTCGAGGACGAGAAGGCATTGCTGCCTCCGTTCGCGTCGTTGGCGGGCGTGGGACCGTCGGCGGCGCAATCGATCGTCGACGCTCGAGCGGAGGGACAATTCTCATCGATCGAAGACCTCAAGCGCCGCTCGGGGATCACTCGGACGGCGGTGGCAGCGCTCAAGGAGCACGGCACTCTCGACGGGCTCAACGAGAGCGATCAGATAGATTTATTTTTCGGTTGACCGCAATTTTTTTGATCAACACCGCGTTCAGGGATCGCCCCGCGACCAGCGTTCGATCGTCGATGGAGATCATCAACTACAAGTACCCGGGCGAT
The DNA here is from genome assembly GCA_017477125.1 of Selenomonadaceae bacterium. GTDB lineage: Bacteria > Bacillota > Negativicutes > Selenomonadales > Selenomonadaceae > Quinella. The sequence goes on along the minus strand of JAFUXN010000019.1, from coordinate 22,849 downwards.
TGGTTGATCAAAGACGGCAACTTATTCAAGGGCGATAAGCAGATGGACGGCGCCGAAGATGTTGTTGATTACCTCGGCTCGATCGTGAGCGGGCACGTGACGATCTTTAAGAACGATACGCGGGTGGCGACGACGGTCAAAAACGAGTCGGGGCAGCGCTCGGTCGGGACGAAGGTATCTGATGCGGTCGCGGCGGAAGTGTTGGCGAAGGGCAATAACTACACAGGGATCGCAAACGTGGTGGGGCAACCGTTTCACAGCGCGTATGAACCGATCAAGGACGCGGGCGGCAAGGTGATCGGCATGCTGTTCGTGGGCTTGTCGATCCATGAGCTCGACGGGATACAGAACAGCTTTATCATGTCGATCGTGATGGCGATCGCGGGCATCGTATTGGTGCTGGGATTGATCTCGTGGCGATTGATCGGTCGAGCGATCGAGCCGATCAAACGCGTGACCGACATGAAGAATAAGCTGACGCATTTGGTGAAGAACGTGGCGCGGAGTGCGGAGATTGTAGCGGCGTCGAGCGAGGAGCTGACGGCTAATTCCGAGCAGGCAAACGATTCCATGCAACAGTCGGCGAACAACACGGCGCGGCTCAACGACGATGCGGACAACCAATCGAAGACGATAGGCAATCTGCAATCGATCGTAAATGAGATGCAATCGAAGATGGCGGAACTTCAAAACGGCGCGCAGATCATGTTTGAGGCGGTGAGCGAGAGCCAAGAGCGTACGCGGCAGGGCAATGATAAAGTCATGCATGCGATCGATCAGATCAAAAACATTGAGCGGCAGGTAAATTCGTCGGCGTCGGTGGTCGAGGGGCTGGGTCAACGGTCGAAGGAGATCGGGCAAATTGTCGAGACGATCAGCGGCATCGCGGATCAGACAAATCTGTTGGCGCTGAACGCGGCGATCGAGGCGGCACGAGCGGGCGAACATGGACGCGGCTTCGCTGTGGTATCGGGCGAGGTTCGCAAGCTGGCAGAGCAGTCGAACGAGGCGGCGATGACGATCGCGCAATTGATCGCGAGCATACAGCAGGACACCGAATCGGCGGTCGAATCGATCCGACAGGGCAACCGGAGTGTGGTGGACGGTTCGACGTCGGTGGCGGAGACGGGCAAGGCGTTCGAGCTCATAGAGGATCAGATTGGCAAGCTCGACGAGAACATCAGGAGCTCGATTGAGCACATTCGATCGGTCAACGATGCCGCCGCTCAAATTTTCGACGCGATGAAGGAAGTCATGCGGCTGACGAATGCGACGGTCGATGAGTCGCAAAACGTGTCGGCGGCGATCGAGGAGCAGGCGGCGGCGATGAACGAGATGGCGGAGGCGAGCGGCAAGCTGGCTGAACTCGCGCAGGACCTTCAGAACGAAGTGCAGAAGTTTAAATTCTGATCGAGCGCGATCAAAAAATTTTCCTCGATGTGATTGATAAAACATCGACGGCGATCGAACAATGGTAAAATGATTTATCTCCGAGCGAAAACGTCTAAGGCGATTGGCTATGACGTTGAGCCTGAGCCTCGTGTTCACAGGGTGGGATTGGAAACGGTCTCGCCTTCCGCATTGAAAAGGAGTTGTTGAAAAATGAAGAGGTCATTTGCATTGCTCATGTCCGCGGCGCTGATGTTGATGGCGGGCTGCGGAGGAGGCGGCGGAACCGATCAAACGTCGAAGGACGCCGAACCGATTGAGCTCCACGTCGCCGCCGCCGCCAGTTTGACCGACGCGATGAAGGAGCTCGCCGCCGATTACGAGAAGGAGCATCCCAACGTCAAGCTCACATTCAACTTCGGCTCGAGCGGAGCATTGCAACAGGCGATCGAGAACGGCGGTCAAACTGATCTGTTCTTCAGCGCCGCACAGAAGCAGATGAATGCACTTGATGACGCGGGCGCGCTTGCTCCCGACACTCGAACCAATCTGCTCATCAACGAGGTTGTGTTGATCGTTCCGAACGACAGCACCAAGGATATCAAGTCGTTCGAAGACCTCACTCGCGACGACGTTGAGCACATTGCGCTCGGCGAACCGAAGGGCGTGCCCGTCGGTCAGTACACGGAAGAAATCCTTACCAACATGAATATCCTCGACGCGGTCAAAGCGAAAGCCGTTTACGGTTCCGACGTGCGTCAAGTGTTGTCGTGGGTTGAGACGGGCGATGCCGATTGCGGAGTGGTGTACGCCACCGACGCCGCCGTTTCCGACAAGGTCAAGGTTGTGGCGACCGCGCCCGCCGATTCTCATAAGCCCGTCGTTTATCCCGCCGCCATCATCAAGGACACCAAGCAGCTCGACGCGTCGAAGGAGCTCATGAAGTTTATGACGAGCGACGCCGCCAAGAAAGTCTTTGAGAAGTACGGCTTTGCGATCGCGCCCGACGTTCGCCAATTTTGATCGATGAGACTGCTCGTCGACATACGCAAACGGTTGAGGGACTTCACTCTCAACGTGAGCTTCACTGTCGAGAATGAAATCTTTGCGTTGCTCGGAGGGTCGGGCTGCGGCAAGAGCATGACGCTCAAATGCATAGCGGGCATCGAACGTCCCGACGAGGGCAGGATCATTCTCAACGGGCGGACGCTCTTCGACAGCGATCAGAAAATAAATTTGCCGCCGCAGTTGAGGCGCGTGGGGTACCTCTTCCAAAATTACGCGCTGTTCCCGAACATGACGACGGCGGAAAATATATTGTTCGCGGCGGTGGGCACCGACGAAGAGAAGCAACGCAAGCTCCGTGAGAATGTTGAGCGGTTTAAGTTGAGCGGGCTCGAGGCGAGTTACCCGTGGCAGTTGAGCGGAGGACAGCAACAGCGCGTGGCGTTTGCTCGAATCCTGTCGTCGGGGGCGGAGATATTGTTGCTCGATGAGCCGTTCAGTGCGCTCGACAGTTATCTCAAATGGCAACTCGAGCTCGAGTTCGACATGGTGTTTGCGGCTTACGACAACTCGGCGATCCTGGTGTCGCATGATCGCGGCGAGGTGTATCGGATATCGGATCGGGTGGCGGTGATGAATCGCGGGACGATCGAAGCGATGAACACCAAGCGTGAGATATTTGAAAATCCGTTGACGCTGTCGGCGGCGCTGTTGACGGGGTGCAAAAATGTGTCGGCGGCGCACAAGCAATCGGCGGAAGTGATCCGCGCGGAGGATTGGCAGATGGAGTTCGAGCTCGGGCGGTCGATCCCCGACGAGATCAACTGCATCGGGTTGAGAGCGCATGCATTGGAGCATCGACGTTCGGCGGGCGAGAACACTTTCCTCATGCGCGTCGAGCAGACGATCGAAGATAACTTCTCGTACGTGGTGATGATCCGACGTGCGGGGACGGAGGCTCGACCGATCCGTTGGGAGATGGACAAGCAGCTTTGGAGATCGATCGCGGCAGATGAGATTTATGTGCACTTCCCTCCGTCGAAGTTGATGCTGTTGACCGACGGGCGGGAGGGTTGAGCGATGGAGCTTGCACCGTTCATCGTGACGCTCAAGACGGCGTCGACGGCGACCTTCCTGGCGTTCTTTATCGGGATCGGATTGGCTTATGCGGTCGTGCGCATGAGACATGGGCAGGGGCTCGCCGACGCGGTGATCACGTTGCCGATGGTGTTGCCGCCGACGGTCGTGGGGTTCTTCCTCCTGCTGTTGATGGGCAAGCGCAGCACGATCGGGCAATTCCTGTTGCAGTTCGACGTGTCGATCGTGTTCACGTGGAAGGCGGCGGTGATCTCGGCGGTGATCGTATCGATGCCGCTGATGTATCGGACGGCGCGCGGCGCGTTTGAGCAGATCGATCAAAACATACTCAACGCGGCTCGGACGTTGGGCGTCTCGGAATGGAAAATCTTTTGGCACCTGATGATCCCAAACGCCAAGCACGGAATCCTGGCGGGGGCTGGTACTGACGTTCACTCGAGCGCTGGGAGAGTTCGGCGCGACGATCATGTTCGCGGGCAATGTCCCGAGCGTGACGCAAACCATGTCGACGGCGATCTATTCGGCGGTTCAAGCCAACGATTATGATCTGGCGTTTCAATGGGCGATGGCACTGTGTATTTTCTCGCTGGTGTTCATCGTCGCGGTCAACGCCAAAATTATTTCCTCCAAATGATCCGCTCCGCGCGGATTTTTTTATTGCATTGAGCGCGTCTCGGGAGTAATATGTTCGTCGTGCGGTAACAAACTTTTATCGGAGATGATGTTTGATGAACGAATGGAACGAAGGTTACTTCACCGCGACGCCCTACACTTACGGCTACTACCGTGAGCTCAGTCCTGCGTTTCAGAGATTTTGTCTGCTGATGCGCGGCTTCGACTCGCCGCCGCTCGATCGCGACAGTCGGCACTGCGAACTCGCTTACGGTCAAGGCGTGTCGATCAACATTCACGCCGCGTCGAACGTCGGTCACTACCTCGGCACCGACTTCAATCCGTCGCACGCCGCTCATGCCAACGAGCTCCTTCGAGCCTCCGGCGCCGACGCTCAACTCCTCGACGACAGCTTTGAGCAGCTCCTCGAGCATGGGGGGGGGGTTGGCGCGCTTTGACACGATCGGATTGCATGGCATCTGGTCATGGATCAGCTCGAGCAATCAACATCACATCGTCGAGTTCATTCGTCGGCATCTGAAACCGGGCGGCGTCGTCTACAACAGTTATAATTGCTTCCCGGGTTGGGCGCCCAACGCTCCGTTGAGAGAACTGCTCGCGCTCTACGATCAATTTGTCGGCGGCAACGAGACCGATACTGCCAAGCGCGTCGGGAACGCTCTCAAGTTTGCCGGTGATCTCCTCGCCGCCAAGCCCGCTTATGCCATGCTCGTCCCGTCTCTCAACGCCAAGCTCGAGCAGTTGAAGGGCATGGATCGAAATTATCTCGCGCACGAGTACTTCAATCGCGCATGGCAGTGTCCTTATTTCGTCGATGTCGTTGAGGCTTTGAGCGCGGCGAAGCTCGACTACGCATGCACCATGGAGCTGCTCGATATGAGCGACCAATTGAATTTGACTGCGGACGCTCAAAAATTCCTCAACGCGATCGGCAATCCGATCATGCGCGAGCAGGCTCGAGATTATTTCGTCGGTCGTCAGTTCCGCAAAGACCTCTGCATCAAGGGATTGCGGCGGCTGTCCACGCTCGAGCGCGTCAAGCGATTACTCGAAACTCGATTCGTGCTCACCACCGTCAACAAGATTCCGATGAAGTTCCCCACGGCGTTGGGCGAGGCGACGTTGCCCGCTCAAACGTTCGAGCCGATGATCGAATACCTTGCCGCCGACGGCTATCGACCCAAAACTTTCGAGGAGCCGATCCGTCAGGGCAGGCTCAACGTGCCGGCGCTCGAAAACATGCTCATCCCGTTCGTTCATCAGGGATATATACTGCCGTGCCAATCGGAAGATGTCATCGAGCAGGTCAAGCCTCAATGCGACGCGCTCAACGATTACATCTGTCGGCGGGCGCGCACGTCGTTCAACGTTCAGTACTTGGCGAGTCCGGTGACGGGCATGGGCATGACCGTCGGCAAGCTCGAGCAGCTGTTCGTCTCGTTGATTAAGAGCGGCAGCAGTTCGGTTGAGGAGTTGGCGCGAGGAGTTTGGCAGATGTTCCTCGTCAGCAGCGAGCGCATGATACGCGACGGCAAGATGCTCCCGACCGAGCAGGAGAACCTCGTCGAGCTCAGAGCCTTGGCACAAAAATTTTCGGAGACGATGTTGCCGACCCTCCGCGCACTTCAGATCGTCTGATCGATCGACGGGCTGTTGATATAAAATGATCCGCTCCGCGCGGATTTTTTTATTGCCTTGAGCCCACTTCAATTGATAAGATCATAATTGATTGGAGGGATTGCGATGGACATCAACCGACGAAAATTTTTCAAGCTCGCCGGTGCCGCCGCTCTGACATTCGCATCGGGCTTGCCGTTGATGGGTTGCGGCGAAAATAAATCTGCTGCCAACGCTCCGCCCGTCGAGCCCGCCGCTCAATCCGTCGAAGGCAACACCGTCGTGGGCGATGCCTCCTCGTCGAAAGTTTACTTCTCAAAGACGATCGACGCCGACCATTTGATCGAGCTCTACGATCGGATCAACGGTTCGATTGGCGGGCGCGTGGCGATCAAAGTTCATAGCGGCGAGCCTCATGGTCCCAACATCTTGTCGCGCGACATGGTCAAAGCGTTTCAACTGAAGGTACCCAACTCGACGATCATCGAGGCGAACGTTGCTTACGGGTCGGCGCGCGGCACGACCGAGGCTCATCGTCGCACGCTCGAGACCAACGGTTGGACTTTTAGTAAGGTTGATATCATCGACGCCGACGGCGATGTGAACTTCCCCGTCAACGGCGGCTTCCATTTGAAGGAGGTGGCGATGGGCGCGCATCTTGCCGATTACGACTCCATGATCGTGCTGACGCATTTCAAAGGTCACTCGATGGGCGGCTTCGGCGGTTCGCTCAAAAACATTGCGATCGGTTGTGCGAGCGGAGCGGTGGGCAAGCGCCAGGTGCATGGCTTGACGGACTACGGGCGTTGGGTGACGGGCGGTCTGTTCATGGAGCTGATGGCGGACAGCGGCAAGGCGATCTGTGATCACTTCGGCGAGCGGCTCGTGTTCATCAATGTGATGAATCGGTTGAGCATTGATTGCGATTGCACGGGGACGAGTGCCGCCAAGCCGACGATGGCTGACATCGGCATCTTGGCGTCGACAGATATTTTGGCGGTCGATCAAGCGTGTATCGATATGGTGTATGCGGCGCCCGACAGTCGAGACATGATCGAGCGGATCGAGTCGAGGGAAGGGCTCCGTCAGTTGTCGGCGATGGAGGAGCTCGGCATGGGCTCTCGACAGTATGAACTGATCACCGTCGATTGAAAATCTTATGCCCGATTGAGATCGATGCCGTAAACGCCGGGCAGTGCGGTGAGATAAGGAATAAGCCTCCCAAATATGCCGATGGCATTGTAATTCGTTTCAAGTTGAAGTGCTTGATTCTCGGCGACGGTGATATTGAGCGTCCTGCTCTTGATATACGGAATGCTCCCCAACATCATATACTTTGCTTGAATGACGTGCTCGCCCGGCTCGACGCTGTACGATTTAAATTTGCCGTTGCCGATATCCCCGAGCTTGACGCCGTCGACGTAGAGGTTATAAGCCCCGCCGGCAAAAAACATGTTGCGCTTCTTCCGAGTAAATTCGAGCCTTGTCGCCGTCTCGAGCGGCACATCGGGTTCTTTGCCGCTCCGCAGCGACAAAAATGCTTTGAAGTGTTTCACCGCCTCCGCATTCGAGGTGCAACACAACCGTTTCTTATCGGGCTCGAAGTAGCAGGCGACGATATCATCGGATGAACTTTTGGAGTCGCGAATGTAGCTGAAGAACTCTGTCCGAACGTCTTCTCGAGCGGCATTGTAATCGCAAACGAAAATGTATTCGCCTTCCTGCGGCGGCACGAGCTTTTTCTCAATGTGATCATCGCGATCGGCACGGGCGAGCAGAATCTTGCCTTGGTCGCTGAGCATATAGACGGGCGCGCCGTCGTCGAGCGCGGCATCGATTGCGTAGTCCGACATGACAACGTCGTCGATGCGCCTGACGTTGGTGAAGAAGGTCGTGTGCTCATCGGACTGATTGAGGAGCTTTGATATCACGCTTTCGAATTTTGATAACGCCCAAAGCGCCTTCGCCTCGTTGATGCCGCTCTTGAACCAATTGATGATGCCCATATTTATGTTCGCCTCCTGTCAAGCGTTTGCTACGTTGAGACCGGCAGCTTTGAGATTGTAGATCATGCTCTCGGGATCAAAGCTGTCATCGAACGGAAGTTCAAAAGTTTGCCCGCCCATGGTGAAGCAGAGCGCCTTGTACTTGAAAATGAAGCCCAAAGTTTTGATGCCGGCGGAGCCGATTGCATTGAGCGCGATCGATTTCTTGAGCTCGCCGTGCTTGACGGGGATTCCGAGAAACCAATTCCGTTTGTATTGCTCGAAATAAATTTTGTCGCGACGAATGCGCAGCTCGGTGAAGACGCCGTACCAATAGCTTGGAACGTCCCGATTGGGATCGGCAAATATCGCGGCGATGGCTCCGACGATCTTGAGCAGTCCGAAGAGCCTGCGCTTGCGAACAAAGCTGTACTTCTCATAGATCGGCAGCTCGCCGGGCACGAATGCGTTGTCACTCATGTTTTCCACCTCTTTCGACGTAAAAAAAAAAACAGCCTATGAATTTCTCGGCGAAAAAATTGTATCACGGCAACGGGAGCAAAGACAAGCCTACGCGGTACAGCGTGTAGCTTGATTTTCTTACCAAATAGATTAATATGAGGAGAGTTTTTATCAATGGACATCAACCGCAGAGATTTTTTCAAGTTGGCGGGAGCGGCAGCCGTCGCCGCCGTCGGGAGCATGGGCAGGCGTATCGTGTTCGTTAATGTGTTGAAGCGCGATTAAGGAACACTTCATGGGCAATCCCGATTACGAACTGATCACCGTCAACTGAAAAAAGATTTTTATCTCGCCCACCCGAACAGAAAAATGGGGCGCTGCGCTCGACGGGTGGGAGTGACGGCGGCGCCCTAAAAAAATTTTGGGAGGTAACATCATGGACATCAACAGGAGAGACTTTTTCAAACTGGCAGGCGCGGCAGCGGTGGCTGCGGCGAGCGGTCTGACGTTCACCGGTACCGAGGGCGGCTCGATTGCTCATGCGCAGGCGCCGGTGATCGGCTCGACGCTGGTCAAGAAGGGCAGCGGCTCGACGGCGAAGGTCTACTTTACCAAGAAGATCGACGCCGCTCACTTGCTCAAACTCTACGGCATGATCAACGATGCGATCTACGGCACGGTCGGCATCAAACTGCACACGGGTGAGCCCGACGGTCCGAACATCTTGCCGCGCGACATGGTTCAGGCGTTCCAAGCGGAGATTCCCGACAGCAAAATCGTCGAGTGCAACACGCTTTACGACGGCGCGCGCTACACGACCGAGGGGCATCGGGCGACGATTGCGCGCAACGGTTGGACGTTCTGCCCCGTCGACATCATGGACGAGGAGGGCGGCGTTGACTTCCCTGTTGTGGGCGGACATCACCTCAAGAGCGTGACGATGGGCAAGAACCTCGCCGATTACGATTCGCTGATCGTGCTGACGCATTTCAAAGGGCATGCGATGGGCGGCTTCGGCGGGTCGTTGAAGAACATCGCGATCGGCTGTGCGTCAGGACATGTGGGCAAACGTCAAGTGCATGGCTATGAGTTGGCGCAGATGCCTCCGGCGGGCGATTCGTGGTTCAACGGCAAGGACATGCCGCTCAAGGATAAGTTCATGGAGTTGATGGCGGACTCGGGCAAGGCGACGTGCGATCACTTCGGCAAGAGGATCATCTTCCTCAACGTGATGCGTCGAATGTCGGTTGACTGCGACTGTGCGGGGACGCATGCGGCGGAGCCGACGATGAAGGACATCGGCATCTTGGCGTCGACGGACATCTTGGCGATCGATCAGGCGTGTTGTGATCTGGTGTACGGCGCGCCCGACAGCAAGGATCTGATCGAGCGGATCGAGTCGCGGCATGGATTGCGTCAGTTGAGCGCGATGGCGGAGTCGAAGATGGGCAATCCGAACTACGAGCTCATCACCGTCAGCTGAAACCAAAATCAACTCTACGGTCATTCAATCATATCGATCGGCGCATTGCCGATTGTTTTTTTTTGTCGAATGACTTATAATCCGTGGCAAGAAAATTTTTGAGGGAGGTTGAGCGTTGGGAAGGTTTAAGTATTTGTCGCAGACGAGCGCGCCCGTGCTCGAGGCTCTTGAGCGAATGAAGGCGGCTCGTCTGGTGCCGTTCGACGTGCCGGGGCATAAGCGCGGACGCGGCAATCGGGAGCTCGCAGAATTTCTCGGTCAAGCGTGTCTCGATGTCGATGTCAATTCCATGAAGATGCTCGATAATCTCTGCCACCCCGTCTCCGTCATTCGCGACGCCGAACAATTAGCCGCCGAGGCTTTCCGCGCGGAGCATGCGTTTTTCATCGTCGGTGGGACGACCGCCGCCGTCCAAGCCATGATCCTCTCGACCGTCAAGCCCGACGAGAAGATCATCATGCCGCGCAACGTTCATCGCTCGGCAATCAACGCGTTGATCCTTTGCGGCGCTCGACCCGTCTACGTCAATCCGCATGTCGATGATCGGCTCGGCATCTCGCTCGGCATGAGGATAAGCGACGTCGAGGCGGCGATCAAAGCAAATCCCGACGCCAAGGCGATCCTCGTCAACAATCCGACCTACTACGGCATCTGCTCTGACATCGAACGCCTGGTTGAGCTCGCGCACGCCAACGGCATGAAGTTGCTTGCCGACGAGGCGCACGGCACACATCTGTACTTCAACGATCGATTGCCGAAAGCGGCGATGCATGTCGGCGCGGACATGGCGGCGGTGTCGATGCACAAATCGGGCGGCTCGCTAACCCAATCGTCTCTGCTGTTGAGCTCAAACACGATCAACGTTGGCTACGTCCATCAGATCATCAACATCACGCAATCGACCAGCGGCTCGTATCTGCTCATGTCGAGCCTCGACATCTCCCGACGCAATCTCGCGCTCCGCGGTCAATCGATCTTCGACAAGGTGATCGATCTGGTCGAATACGCGCGCGACGAGATCAATGCAATCGGCGGCTACTACGCTTACAGTCGAGAGTTGATCGACGGCGATTCCGTTGCCGACTTCGACATCACAAAGCTGTCGGTATTCACTCGACCGATCGGGCTGGCGGGCATCGAAGTCTACGATCTCCTGCGCGACGAGTACGATATTCAAGTCGAGTTCGGAGACATCGCAAACATCTTGGCTTACGTGAGCGTCGGCGATCGATTGAAGGACATTGAGAGATTGGTGGCGGCGCTTGCGGAAATCAAACGCATCTATCGCAAAGACCCGTCGAAGATGTTGAAAGCGGAGTACATCGATCCGATCGTCGATTGCAATCCGAAAGAAGCATTCTACGCAAATAAAAAGTCTCTGCCGATCGATGAGACGGTCGGCGAGACCGCTGCCGAGTTCCTCATGTGTTATCCGCCCGGGATTCCGATCCTTGAGCCCGGCGAGCGCATCACGCGAGAGATCATTGATTATATCCGTTATGCGAAGAAGAAGGGCTGTCAGATCACCGGTCCCGAGGACATGACGATCAAACGCCTTCAGATCATCGATAACTGATTTTTAGTGAGGCGTGTTATGGGCATAAAAACGAAATTCCTGCTGGTGCTGTTGCCGCTTTTCCTGTTGAGCTTTGCGGCGTTCTCCACGATCAGTTACAACCTGTGCAATGATGCTTTGATCAAGAGCGCCGACGAGAATGCTCGAGCGGTGAGCAGTCAAGCGGCGTTGTCGGTCGAGAAGTACATCGTCGACAAGCAGGTGCGCATGGAAGATTTATCGTTGAATCCGTCGATAGTCAACGGGGATCACGCGGCGAAGTTGAGCGCATTGCAGCAGTCGAAGGCGCAATCGAGTGACTTGGCGATGACGGCGTTCATCGAGCCGAACGGCAAAGGCTTCAGTCATAAAGATGAGGCGGTCGACCGCGGCGGACGAGATTATTTCAAGTACGTGATGCAGACGGGCGAGCCGTGCATGACGGGGACGATGGTCTCGGGCACGACCAAGCAGTTGATCACGCTGTTCGCTTACCCCGTCAAGAACAACGGCGCGACGATCGGACTGATCTACGGCACGGTGAATCTCGGGACGCTGTCTGACATGGCGGGCGAGTTTAAGTTCATGCAGACGGGCTACGTGTACATCGTCGACGAGGACGGCATCTGTATCGCTTACAAGCAACATCCCGAGTACGTCGGTCAATTGAATCTGTTGAAGAACGAAGGCGGCGTGAATTTGGATCAGCGATTGATCGACAGCTTTAAATCGGTGGTCGACAACGACCAACAAATATCGACGTATTACGCGACGCCCGACGGAGTAGAGTGCAAAGCGGTGTTCACGCCGATCCGATTGGAGGGGCGTCGATGGATAGCGGTGGCGACGGCTCCCGTTTCCGAGATCGAAGAGACGTCCGCCACACTGCTTAAAATTTTATTCGGGTTGTCGCTCATCACGCTGTTGATAGCGGCGGGCATCATCACGCTCATAGTCAACAGGTTCGTCAACAAGAGCCTGCTCATACCGGTCAAAGTGCTCGGCGAGGAGTGCGCGCTGATCAACCAAGGCGATCTGAGCCACGACATCAAATTGGAGGGGGCGCAAGACGAGATCGGTTCGTTGACGCGCGAGTTCGATAAGATGCGCCGGACCATGAAGAAGTTGCTTCAAAATGTGCACGTCGAATCGGAACAAGTATCGTCGGCGAGCGAGGAGCTGACGCAATTGGCGCATCGCTCGGCGGAGGCGGCAAATCAAGTGTCGACGGCGGTCAATGAGATCACGATCGGAGTGAAGGAGCAATCGCAAGCGGCTGACGAGACCAATCTCAAGGCGCAGAACATCGCCGACACCGCCAACAGCATCAACGAAAAGACGAATGCGATAGCGACGGTGGCGCACATGACGGTGACGAGCGTGGAGGACGGTCGGGCGTCGATAAGGGGCGTGGTGGATCACATCAAGGACATTGAGAACACGATGAAGACGATCCAAAATTCGACGGACGAGCTTGCGCGCAGTTCCGAGGAGATCAACAGGATAGTGGAGATCATTTCGGAGATTGCAAGTCAAACGAATCTGCTGGCGCTGAACGCGGCGATCGAAGCGGCGCGAGCGGGCGAGCAGGGCAAGGGCTTTGCGGTGGTCGCGGGCGAGGTCAAGAAGCTGGCGGAGCAGACCGACATCTCGTCGAAGAAGATCGCCGAGCATGTTGCGAAGAACGGCGAGATCATGAATCATGCGATAGCGGCGAGCAACGCGGGCACGGAACGGGTGCAAGCGGGAATTGAATCGGTGAACGCGACTGATGCGGTGTTCGAGGACATCTTGATATCGATCCAAACGTTGGCGAACGAGGTTGATCAGATTGCCAATCACATCAACGCGATGTCGGACGATGCTCAAGTGATGCAGCGGGCGATGAACGCGGTCAAGGAGACGAGCGCCAAGACATCGGAAGAAGTGCAGATCATTTCGTCGGCAACGGAGGAGCAATCGACATCGATGGACGAGATTGCCGAGGAGAGCAGGAACCTTGCGGGGCTTGCCTCCGATCTCCGTGTGACCGTCGACAAGTTCAAGATCAATTGACGCGACGCGATGTCGGCTGACGTAATAAAAATAGCGGCAGGGACGCCTCGCGCCTCGCGCCGCTTTCTTTATAGGATTATTTATCTTCATAGTGCGTTTTACATTGCGCTACCTCTAGCATACCGTTCTCTATTCGGAACACCAATCGATTTTTTTCGTCTATGTGCAAACTCCAAAATCCTGCCAAGTCTCCGGTTAACGGCTCCGGATGTCCCGTACATTCATAACCGTTGCGATCGATATCTTTAAGCAAAGCGTTTATCTTCTTGAGCGTTCGCTTATCTTGCTGTTGCCAATATAAATAATCCGCCCATGCGCTGTCATGCCAAATTTTCTTCATCAGTCGTCCGCCCCCTCTATCAATTCGTGCTCCGACATGTTTTGCCCTGCTCTCATATCGGACACTCGCCTCTTCAATTCGGACATATTGGCTTCACTGCAGAACGGGTCGACGCGCACTTCGAACGGCAACTTCTGTTCCCTCAACACCGCCTTGACGAACATATTGACGCATACCGACACGTTCATTCCCGTTTGCTCGCAAAATTGTTCAAAGCGGCTTTTGTCTTCCTTGCTGAGCCTCACGCTTAACATTGCTTGTTCCATATCTTATCCTCTCCTATCGTGTTGCATTGTAATTCATTGTCTTACATCAGTCAATAGTTCGCAATAAAAATAGCGGCAGGAGCCTCGAGACTCTCACCGCTCGCCTCAATCTCGACGGAGGATCACCAGCCAGAGCAAGGTCGACAGCGTGACGGCGATCAAAATGATCTGCCCCAGACCTTCAATCAGATCAGCCCAGGGCAACGTGCCCGCCATCATTCCGACACTGCCCAGCAATGTATTGACAAAGTTGATCATCGACGAGGCGGTGCCGGTATTTTCTTTGACGCGATTGAGCAGGATGTTCATACACAACGGACGAGCAACCGCACCAATCACCGTGAACGGCAGGAATGACAGCAGGAAGCCGATCGCACTCCAATGCCCGACTGTCAAGATCAAAATGCCGCTGACCGTCGCGCCGACCAGACAAACACGCGTCATGGTCGTCTCCGATAAGAAATTGATCAGTCGAAGGTAGAGGATCGGACCCAAGATCGACGCCGACGAGTTGAGCGCAAAGAAATAACTGTAGTGCTGAGGGCTCAACGCATAATGCTCGATGTAGACGAACGACGACACACTGAGATAAGCCATGTAAGGCGCGTGAAGTACGGCGAACATCAACAGCATCAGCATGAAATATGTTTGACGCCCGACGTCGAGCAACAATCCGATCGAGTGAACGACGCTGCCCTTGTATCGACGTTGAGGATCAAGCGTTTCACTGAACAGGAAGCAGATGAGCAGATTGATCAAGCCGAGAACCGTCAGCACCACAAACGACCCGCGCCACGATGTGAACGTCAATAAGAAGCCGCCCATCAGAGGAGCCGCCATCGGAGCGATCACGCCCAACGCTTGAGTGATCGCCAATATCTTCGACATGATCGAGCCGCGGAAGCAGTCCTTTATGAGTGCGGTCGACGAGGTGATCAACGCGCCCGAGCCGATCGCTTGAAACACTCTCCCGACAATCAACATGTAGATATCCATCGAGAAGACGCAGGCGAACGATGCAACGGTGTAGATCGTTGAGCCGGCGATCAAAATCGGTTTGCGCCCGAATTTATCCGATAGCGGTCCGAACAAAACGATCGACACCGCGAACACGAAGAAGAACGCCGTCAACGTCATGCTCACGAGCGCGGGGCTTGCAGAAAAAAATTCGCCCATCTCGGGCAGAGCGGGCAAGTATAAGTCGGTCGACAGCGGCACGAACATGTTCATGAACGTGATGAACGCCGTCATTGATTTTGCGTTTAAATATTTTTGTCGAGCCATCAGTATCAGTGAGCGGAGTTGAGATGATCGTGGAGGTCAACAATTTCGCCGCGCTTCTCGCGCTCAACCACAACCTCTTGGAAGTGGAAGCACTCCTGCGCGATGTCCTTGTTGAGAATCAACAGGCAGATCAGGTTGGGGATCGCCATCAAGCCGTTCATCGTATCGGAGAAGTTCCAAACGACGTCGAGTGTTTGAGTGGCGCCGACGAAAGTGATCACGCTGAAGAAGAAGCGATACATGTAAATCACTTGGCGATTGCTGATGAGGTATTCGAGGGATTTTTCGCCGTAGTACTCCCAACCGAGAATGGTGGTGAAGGCGAACAGCGACAGAGACAGCGACACGATATATTTGGCGTACTCGCCGAAGACCGAGCCGAAAGCGATGATGGTCAATTGAGCGCCGCTGACGAGCTTCCCCGTCTCAAGATCGGTTGCGCCGAGCATGCCCGACGATGCAATCACAAGACCCGTCAGCATGCAGATGATGATGGTGTCGAAGAAGGTGCCGGTCATGTTGATGTAACCTTGACGAGACGCGTGGTCGGTACGAGCGGCAGCGGCAGCGATCGGAGCCGAGCCCAAGCCTGCCTCATTGGAGAAGACGCCGCGCGCCACGCCCCAACGCATAGCCGCCATCATGTTGGCGACGATGGCTCCGCCGACGCCGCCGGCAGCAGCCTCGGTGCTGAACGCCATGCGGAAGATTTCAGCGAGACCCGCGGGGAGGTTGGCGGCATTGAGAATGATGGCGATGACGGCGAAAACGAAGTAGAAGACCGCCATGCCCGGGACGATGATGCTCGAGACGGCGCCGATTGAACGAATGCCGCGAAGGAGTATCGACAGCGCGCAGATGACGAGGATCAAGCCGGTGATCTGTGTTGGGATCGCGAAACTGGTTTCGAGCGCCGAGCTGATCGAGTTGGCTTGAGTCATGTTGCCGATGCCGAACGACGAGCAGACGGCGAAGAATGCAAACAGCCCCGCCATCGTCTTGCCGAACACTCCGCCGATACCGTTCTTCATGGCGTACATGGGACCGCCCGCCATTTCGCCGACGGAATTAGTCTCGCGATACTTGACGGCGAGAACCGATTCGGCGTACTTGGTCGACAGTCCGAACAACGCACTGATCCACATCCAAACGAGCGCGCCCGGTCCGCCGAGCACCATGGCGGTGGCGACGCCGACGATGTTACCGGTGCCGACGGTCGCCGACAACGCGGTCGCCAACGATTGGAACGGACTGATATCGCCTTGATGATCGCTCTTGCGGAAGATCATTTTGATCGAGTAGAGCAGATTGATCCACGGCAGGAACTTCAAACGAATCGTGAGGAAGATGCCGGTGCCGACGAGCAACGCCAACATCACCGGACCCCAAACAAAGTCGTTGACGTCATTGAGCAGTTGAGACAAGTCCAAGGTGTTCATTCCTTTCAACAGATGAGTTATTAACGCGGTAAATTTTATAATGAATGTCGAATGACGTCAAGGCGGGCGGCATGTTGTCGACAAAAATACATGGTTGATAATTGCGGGCGGTCAGGTGATCACGTCGACGACTGATATCTGCTCGAAAAAAATAAGAGCCGACTCGCGCGGTCGGCTCATTTTTTATTGTGTTCGATTGTTGGAAAGATCATTGAGCGGGAGAATTTACCAGAGCCCGATCACTTTCCACCAGAGGCTCCCGATGCCCAACCAGATCACCATGTTGACCGTGACCATGATGAAGCCGAGTTTCCACCACTCGCCTTGAGTGACGTAGCCCGCGCCGTAGAGGATCGGAGCGGCGCCTCCGCCGTAGTGCGTCAACGGGATCATGATGTTCGACAAAACCGCAAACGCTATCGCCGCCAGCAACGGAGGCGCGCCCACCACCACCGACACCGACAAGAACGCCGCATACATCGCACTGATGTGAGCAGAAACGCTCGCGAAGCCGTAATGCGAATAAACGTAGATCAGCACGAGAATGATGAATGCCGTCAGCCACGAGAAGCCCGCCGCTTGGATCGCGTCACCCGCCATCGTCGATACCGTCTTGATAAAACCCGACTTCGACAGCGCGCTCGCCAACGCGATCAACGAGCCCATCCAGAACATCGTGTCCCACGCGCCCTTCTCCTCGAGCACGTCTTTCCATGTCAGCACTCCCGACAGGATCAACACCGTCACAGCCAACATGCCGACGCCCGTCGCGTTCATGTGCGTGATTGACGAGGTCGCCCACAACGTCAGCGCGCCGACGAACACGACCGCAACGACCTTCTCCATGTAGGTCATCGGTCCCATCTTCTCGAGCTCTTCGATTGCCATGTTTCGAGCGTGAGGCATCTCATGGATTTCGGGCGGGAACAATTTATAAATGAGTATCGGCATGACCGCCAACGAGATCAATCCCGGGACGATCGCCGCCATCGCCCACGCGCTCCATGTGATCTCAACGCCTATCGCCTTCGCCGCCAGCTCGACCGACATAGGGTTGCCCGCCATCGCCGTCATGAACATCGCACAGGTGATCGCGTTCGCTTGATACTCGATCTGCATGATGTAGGCGCCGAACTTCCGTCGCGTCTCGCCGGGTTCAGATTCGAGCGCCGTCGACAAACTTCTTATGATCGGGTAGATGATGCCGCCCGCGCGTGCCGTCGACGACGGAGTTGCCGGCGAGATCACAAAGTCCGACAAAGTGATCGCATAGCCCAACGTCAGGCTCGACTTGCCGATCGCCTTGATGATCAAGAATGATATCCGTCGACCCAGCCCGCTCTTGATGAATGCTCGAGCCAACAGGAAGGCGCAGATGATCAGCCAGATGGTGCTGTTGCCGTAACCGGAGATCGCCACGCCGACCGTCACCACTCCCGTCAGCGCCGCCGTCGTCACCCCTATGAATGCCACCGCTCCGATCGGCAACGGTTGAAGAATGAATCCGAGGATCGTTGCGGCGAAGATCGCAAACAGGTGCCAAGCGATCGGAGTGATCTCCTCTGTGTGAGGGCAGAACCAGATCACCAGCCCGAACGCGACGACTGCCGCCAACTTCTTCTTCTGTTGAGCGTTCATGGTAATACCTCCCTTCATTTAGAAAAAAACGGACAGCGTGGGGACTGTCCGAAAAAATTTCTCTATGAGTGTCGATGGTATCAGAAATTATTTGTCGCCGTACTTCTCGAGGACGCGATCGACGAACACCGGCGCCAGTCCGACGTAGTTGTGCGGGTCGAGCATGTAATCGATCTCCTGCTCGTTGAACGCGTCGGTGACCACCTTGGTCTGCATCAACACGTCCTTGAGAGGAATCTCCTTCTCGTACGCCTCCATGCACGCCTTGTAGACGATGTCGTGGCTGGTCATGCGCCCGAGCTTGGTCGCCAGATGCATCATCACGCACTCGCTCATCATCAAGCCCTTCTGCGCGAACAGATTGCGCTCCATGTGCTTCTCGTACACGATCAGGTTCTCGAGGATATTCTTCGACTTCTCGAGCGCCGCCGCCATGTACAAGCAAGCCGAGCTTATATTGCTCCATTCGGATATGAAACATCCCCAATCGCGCTCGTTCTCGCAAATCATGCTCTCAACGATCGTCGGCGTCAAACCTCTGACGTTGCGGAGCAATGCCAAGACGTTTTCGAGCACGGCGGGGTTGCGCTTATGCGGCATCGTCGACGAACCGACCTTGCCCATGAAGAACGGCTCTTCGAGCTCAAGAATTTCAGTGTGCTGCAGGCTGAATATCTCATGATTGATGCGTCCGAGCGTGCCCGCGCAAAGTGCCAACACTGACATGAACTCCGCTTGACTGTCGCGAGCGACGTGCCATGCGATCGTCGGGACGTTGAGTCCAAGGATTTCGCACATGCGCTTTTGAGTCTCGAGCCCCTTCTCGGGTTGCGATGCAAGCGTGCCGACCGCGCCCGCCATTTCGCCGACGAACACTCGATCATACATGCCTTCCAAGCGCTCAATGTCGCGCCCGAGCTCGTCCGCCCACACCGCCGCTTTATATCCGAATGTGATTGGTAGAGCGTGCACATTGTGTGTTCTTCCCGGCATCGGTGTCGAACGATATTTTTTTGCGAGCTTCAACGTGCTCTTGAGGCACGCCTTCATGTCGCGGAGAATGATCTCGTAAGCGTCGCGCTCCAAAAGTACCAATCCAGAGTCGTAAATATCTTGACTTGTTGCACCATAATGCACATACTCGCATGCGTCGCCGGGCAAGACTTTCTTGAACGCTTTGAGAACAGGAACAATCGTGATCGAAGACTTGATGTACTCGCCGATGAGATCGAGATCGAGGAGCTCCGCTTTGGCGTACTCGTTGATGATGTCCGCCTTCTCCTTCGGAATCACGCCGAGCTCGCCCTGAGCTTTTGCTAATGCCGCCTCCATCGCGAGAAATTTCTCGACCCATGTGCGATCGCTAAAAACTTTTCGCATCTCGTCCGTGCTGAAGAGCGAGCCGAAGATGCGGCTGTCGATAACTGTTGACCTCATAATATCATTCCTCCCATAAATTAATGCATTGAAAAAGGTCCTGCGCTGTGCTAAAATGGTTTTTAAGGATCAAACCAACACGAGCAAGACCTTTCATCATTCATTCTAACAGCCTTGCTCGAAGGTGTCAAACAATATAAGGAGTGAGGCTTATGGGGAAGTGCATTGCGATCCATCCGTCGATTGCCAACCGATCCAACGTCATCTACATCATTATCCATCGGAAGACCGGTTGCGTGTACATTGGACAAACACGCCAGAAGCTCAGCGATCGAATCAGAAGCCACTACAACGGCAAAAATCAATTCGTTGATCGCATTATCCGCGCGGAAGGCAGAGACGCATTCGAGGTCGGAGTGCTCGACTTCTGCAATTCGCAACAAGAGCTCAATGAGCGCGAGCAGTTCTGGATCAAATACTTCAACTGCACAATTCCGCACGGTTTTAATTCAACGAACAGCGCTCGTTTGATGTCCAGAGCTTCTAATAGCCGTCGAGTGCTGTGTATTGAGACATCGATTGAATACTCGTCTATCGCCGAGGCTGCCCGTCAAACAGGCGCTTTGAGTACTGCGATCAGCAGAGTTTGTAGGGGTGATCTCAAAACTACCCACCGACTTCATTTTGTTTTCGTGAACAACTCGGCTGACGAACTGAAGAGGTTTAGCCAGAAAAAACGTCCGATATTGTGTATCGAGACGGGCAAATCGTATGAGTCTATCGCCGAGGCTGCTCGTCAAACGGGACTTTTGGCTTCAACGCTCAGCGAAGTCTGTAACGGAAAAATCAAGACCACCGGCGGTTTTAATTTTGTTTTTGCCGATACGCCCGAAGATGAGAGGCAAATTTTTGCTCCCAACAATCGGCGGGTGCTCTGCATCGAAACAAACATAGAATATATTTCGATCAGAAAGGCAGCTCAGCAACTTGGGATAAGTCACCACAGTATCAGTAAAGTTTGCAACGGAAAACAAGGGACAGCAGGCGGCTTGCATTTCAGGTTTGCCGATATTCCCGTCGAAGAACAGAATCAATTCGAGTACAATCCGAAGTTTCGTCGAACGATAAGGTGCATTGAATCGAACGTCGTCTATGACTCGATCGCCATCGCCGCATGTAAGTTGGGGCTTTCACCACAATTGATTAGTTCTGTCTGTAGGGGCAAGCGCAAAACCACCGGCGGCTTGCATTTTGAGTACGTCGACTGACTGAACCTCTAGATATTCCGTGTACCTCCTCCGATGTTGCTTGATTGAATTATATCGTCGACCAACCGACCGCGCAAATGCCGCTTGCTTATCGAAGGATAACTAAAAAGTTGGCGGCAGCGACGCCCAATGATGATACAATGGATCAAAATCAGCGGAGGAGGAGGTACCCTTGGAAATCCGACAGCTCGAATACTTTTTGATGGTGAGCAAGGTCAACAGCTTCACTCGAGCCGCCGAACGTCTGTACGTGTCGCAACCCGCCGTCACCAACGCCGTCCGCAGTCTCGAAGATGAGCTCGGCATTCGACTGTTCGATCGAAGTCAGAAGCATGTACTGCTCACGACCGAAGGGAAAATCTTTTGCGCCCACGTCGAGAAACTCATGCAGGGCATATCAAACACGATCAATGAGATCAATGCGCTCAAAGACCTCAACAGCGGCGTCTTGCGTCTGGGCTCAACGCCCTTCGTCGGCATGGCGTCGACCGTCCGTCTGCTCAAAGGCTTCACCGAAAGTTATCCTAACATAAAAATCTCGCTCTGCGAGGACACCACCGACAACCTTCAAAAGCTGTTGCTCGAGGACGGCTTGGACGCGGCAATCCTGTTCGGAAAGCTCGAGCTCAACGCGCTGTCTTATATCGAGCTGTCGCGCGAAGAACTGATCGTTTGTTGCTCGCGACAGCATAAGTTTCGACGCTTCAATTCGATCTCAACGGTCGAACTGCGCGATGAGAATTGCTCAAGGGGC
The DNA here is from genome assembly GCA_017477125.1 of Selenomonadaceae bacterium. GTDB lineage: Bacteria > Bacillota > Negativicutes > Selenomonadales > Selenomonadaceae > Quinella. Next base: position 1,201 of record JAFUXN010000019.1, on the reverse strand, counting down.
TCGTCGCCGAGGACTGCGGTATAACGATCCTGCCCGAGAGTTTATGCGAGTTTGATCAACAGTTGTCGACGGCAGCGCTCGAGCCGCCGCTCTACCTTCAAACGGTGCTGGCTTACAAGACCAATCGGCATCAATCGCACGCGGCGGCGGCGGTTTTGAATCTGGCAAAGGAGTTGAGCCGCAGTGAATGAATTGAGACTTATCGCCGTCGGGAGCAGCCCGTTGATCGCCGAGGAGATCAGATCGGAAGTGGCGTCGCTGATCGGCAATGAGCTGTCGATAGACATGATGACGACCGACGAGGTGCGGAGCGTCGAGCCCGATACGTTTTACATCTGCGCGCTCACTCAAGCGGGAGTGCTCGATCGGATTGTTCCGCGCGGAAAATTATTTGTGCTCGACCTGCACCCGACGACCAAATTCTTCTTGGACATAGCGACGATCCCGATCGGCGAACGGGTATGCGTGTTCAACAATCGACTGCCGTACACTCAACTGCTGATCAATGAGTGCCGACAGTTGGGGATAGATCGATTGCAGTTTGAGCCGGTGGCGTATGACGAGATGTCGGCGGCGGACGTGCTCGAACGGTTGAGCGCCGCACGATACATCATCGGGGTGGCGTGCCTGATGGATGAGCGCATGTTGTTCTCGGATCGATTCAACGGTCGGCTCCGCGCGGACGTAAAGACGATTGCGGGACGTCGAACGGCGTCAATAAAAAGTGCCGGTCGATTGCTCGCCGGCATAGCGGAATTTTATTGTGATGCGCCCTCGACGGAGGTGACGCACATCGTCAAGATGTTGAGGCAGGCATCGAACAACGCGGTGGTCAATCAGATCGGGCTGTCGAGCGCACCGATCGAAGAATACATGGACGGCGCCGCCTCTCAACGGGAAGTACTGCGCTACCTCCACGAGAAATTTTGTAAGCTGGCAGAACTCAACTGAAATATTTATTCCACCCGCCCGCCCTTTAAACCCTTCGGGTTCATCATAGACAGCGAAGCTGTTGAGGGTGGGTGGGCGGGGATTTTTTAATTCGCCAGCTTGATGAACGGCGCCGTGTAATTGAAATCGACATACTCAACCGGGTGCGGGTTCACTGCCAAGTCCTTCAAGAAATTCTCCGTCAAACGCGCCTTCTCCTCAAGCCGTTCGAGCTTGCCGATCCGAATCTGCACCGCCCGAGCCATGTCCG
>JAFUXN010000154.1 GCA_017477125.1 Selenomonadaceae bacterium | reverse complement strand
GTCGGCGTCTTCGAAAAATAACGGGCGCCCGCTCTCGAAGTAAGCGGCTCGCCCGCTTTTTTGCCGGCGCAAGAAAAAAAGTTTAAGCTACCGAAAAAGGTTTGGCGCAAAAAGATTAGGGTACGCCGCCGCGCGATTCGGGCATGAAGGTCGGCGCCTTCGAAAAATAACGGGCGACCGCTCTCGAAGTAAGCGGCTCGCCCGCTTTTTTTGCCGGCGTCTAAAAAAAAGTTTGAGCTCTCGAAAATGGTTTGGGGCAAAGAAGATAGGGCGCGCCGCCCCAGGCGGAGGCGGGCGCCCTTCTTTTCTCCGTCGCCCCTCAACCGTTGACGCCGCCGTCTTCAAACCCTGATCGTTTCGTTGTCGATAGAGGATAGGGCGAGCCGCCCCGCGTTCAGGCGGGCGCCCGTCCCTTTCATCGTCGCCCCGATCGTCGCCCTCCATTCAAACTTTGAGCTTCCGATCAAAGGATAAGGGCGAGCCGCCACGCGAGCCGGCGGGCGCCCGTCTTTTTCTCCGCAACCCCTTCGCTCGTCGCGTTAACCTCTACCGATCATTTTTCGAACGGACGAACTCTCAACGTCAAGCCGCGCGCGTCGCAAAGTTGTCGGCAACGTTCGATCTCGTCGGGCGCGCTCACTTTGTCGACGATCGTCAGCACCACCGTAGGCACATGACCTTTCATATGCTCGGCAAACGTCAACATCGCCTCGAACGCTCCAATCCCGTAGCTCGATCGGGTCAGCGCATAGTACTTCTCCGCCGTCGACGCGTTCAAGCTGATCGATGCCACGTCCAAGATGCCTTCGAAGTCCGGCGCGATCACTCGTCCATGCGCCAGCTCCCCCAGCCCGTTTGTGTTGAGCCTCGTCGGCACCGTCGGGTGCTCCCTCTTGATCCAATTCAACAGCTCGACCAGCTCACTCAACCTCAACGTCGGCTCACCGAACCCGCAGAACACCACCTCCTTGATCAAATCCCACGGCGCCGCTCGCAACTCGCACTCGACTTCCTCAACCGTCGGCTCCCGCTTCAACCATAAGCTCGACGACTCCGCCATCTGCTTGGTTTGTCGAAGGCAGAACACGCAATCGTTATCGCATCGATTCGTCAGGTTGATGTACAATCCGCGCGGAGAATGAGCATCGCGCTCCAAACTCTCTGCGACCGAAAAATATTTTCCATGCTCGGTCGTGTAGACGATCATTCGCGTCGTCTCCTCTCGAAAATTTTTGCTCCGCCAACCAGTATACAGGATTTTGCAACGGCTTGTCGAATGTTTTATTCAATCAATCAAGAAAGCGAGGGAGATATTTTGAATGCGATACAGAAGCAGGCAAAAGCAATCGCCGATCTCAAAGAGATTTTCGGCGAAATGTGTTCGTCGCGTCGAAGGCTCAAGCCAATCTTGACAGAGATCGTCAAGGCGCTCGATGATAATCTGTTCGTCGATGCCGACTCCGCCGAGGTCAAGTATCTGCTTGATCTCATCGTCAAGATACAATCGCAGTTTGCTCGAGTGGACGAGCTCAAGGGCGCGACCAATTCAAAACGCGTCGACAAACTCGAGAATGCCATCAACAATCTCGACGTGCAGAACTCGATCAACGAAATGAAACTCATACTGCTCCGATTCGAGGATTTGACGTGCCGCTCGTCCAATGTCAACGAGCTCGACGCCGCCAAGAAATTGCAGCGCCAGGCTCATAAGCTGTTGTTGCGCGCCGACAAGATCAAGCCCGATGAGTTCATCGACGAAGGGCAGAAGTTCAAAGACGTGATTGAGAAGATCGATGACCCGTCAACCATGTCGATGGAGTCTCTCATGGAACTGCAACAGAAATTCCCCGAGAACCCCGGCTTCGTCTTCTTGCTGATGAACAGTTCGCTCATCATACCGAAGAATAAATTGTCGTCGGGCAAATCCGATCGACCTTCGCCGTCCGCTTCGACCGACGAGCGAACCAAGGTGATCAACAAACTGATCAGGCAGTTCGGGGCGAGCGTTGAGCCGTTGATTGCCGACGACTCGAGTTTCGAGGTCGAGACCGCCGAGACCAAGAAGCAGCTCTCGTTCAAGGCATTCAACAACAAATTGCACAGCTACATCGACGGCAGCGAGACAGGTTTCTATCCTCTGCTGAAACATTTCTGTACCAGCCGCGTGCTCCTGCTCGAGCACATTGAGCGCCTTCAGGGGAGCAGCTACAGTTCGATCGCGCCGACGCTCAGCGGCAAATTGTTTCAGTGGGGCGTGCTCAACAAAATTCATTGGTTCGGTCACTCGTTTTATTATCTCAACGATCACGGTTACGAACTGCTCACGAAGGTTCTCCTGTCGAAGGACAGCAAGAACCCGCAGAAGAAATCGTCGCGCGCGGGCATGACGTATTATGTTCGACGGTTTATGTTGCTGTCGGCGTTCGGACCGCTCGACATCGATCGTCGGCTCAACAAGAGCGAGGGCGACGCACAACGTTTTTGGATTAAGACCAAGTTTGTCGAGGGCGAGAAGCTCAAAGTGTATTTCTCGTTCGCGCTGCTGTTGCTCGACAACGATTGGGCGGAGCACGTTTGCAATTTCATCTCGGAGATTGAGCTCGAACTTCGGAACAAAGCCGACATCAAAGCGCTGTTTCTGAGCACGGTGCTCGATGCTCCGTCGGTGATGCCGTGGCTGAAGATGTTCAAGAAGTTGGGCGTGAAGAATGTTTTCGCCATGTACTTCGGTCAAGCGACGATCGAATACTACGATGCCGACGGCGATCGGATAGATTTCGAAGATATGATCGAGTACACCGGCAGCGACGAGTTTGATACGTTCGCCGATTACAAGAACAAATATATCAAGAAGACGAGGCGCGGGCGCAAGAAGGCGAGTGAGGAGACCGTTGATGTCACTCCGCCCGTCGAGAAGAAGAAGCGCATCGGTCGATCGAAGAAAACCGAGCCGATCGATCCGTCCAAGACGTATATGTTCGACAAGGAGGCGGCGACGGCAAGTCTGTTCGACAGAGAATCAACGGCAAGTCTGTTCGATCATGCCGACGACGATACCACTTCCGCCGCCGTCGAAGATGATACGACCTCGGCGATTGATGAGACGAGCGCCGTTGATGATGATACGACCTCCACGATTGTTGAGACGGTCGCCGTTGATGACGAGACGACTGCCACGGTCGATGAGACGATCGTCGTTGATGACGAGACGAGCGCCGACGAAGATACCGCCGTCGTTGAGAACACTCTCGCCGTCGAAAATATTTCCCTCGATCAAGTTGAAACCATCGACGAGAAATTTTTGAGGAGCCTGGTTCAAAATGCCGTCGTGCTTTTCATGCGGGGAAGTACCGCTCGCGGACTGCTCGAGCTCCACGCGCTCGCCATGCACAACGAACTTTCGTCGATCGTCGATTTCGATCTCTCCGCGCGGAACGTCGAGTGGTTCAGAGGGCTGTCGGCGCTGACCGCCTTCGCGCTCGACGATCCGATCATGTCGGCGCATGTTGCTAATTTCGGCTCGACGGGCAATCTCCACGACTTGTTCTATCGCGATACGCCCTTCGACGACATCAATGCCGATTACCTGTTCGACTTCTTTGCCACGACGCTCGTCATCAAAGAGTCGTACGCGCCCGACATGAGCAATATCTATGACATTCGCACGCGTCAAACTCAAATGCTCGCCGACAAATCCAATGCCGCGTTCAAACTTTGTCCGTCGATCAAGCGGCTGGTCACGCTGTTCAAGAACTTCACCTCTCAAACGGGTTCGCCGTTCTCCGAGTCGTTGCACGTCGATCACGAAAAGTTGAAAGCCGATTACCAGGCGGCGATGAGTTTGATCGAGCAGGCGCGCGGACGAGCCGATGCCACCTTGCGCGCCTCGATCAAGCACCCGCGCATTCGCGGATTGAGCCGCAAACTCTACGACACCGACGGCATCATTCGTCGTCTGATCGATCTCGACGGCGTTTCGATCGATGAAATTGTCAATTTCTGCAGCAGATTTTTCGACGACGAGACGCCGCCCTTCGATGCACGCCGCAAGATCAACGAAGACATGTTCAACGAGAACAAGATCGGAGAGTTCCTCGATACCACGTGGGACAACGTCAAGGTCGATCTGCACAAGAAGGAGAAATTCACCGGCGTCGAGCGCGCCAAGCAGATCAATGCGCTCTACCTGGTGCTGACGGCGCTGCTTTCATACGCCGCATCGAAAATTCAACTCGGCTCGATCGGAAACGAGAGCCCCGCGCCCGTCGCCGACGCCTTGTCGTTCATCGACGGCATCATCGACGAAGGCATGTCTCACCCGTTCACGGCGTCGATCAACGATCTCGGTCCGGCACTGCTGATCACTTGCATCAAACGGATGAGAGAATCGATCGAGGAGCGCAAGCCCGTCCCGTTCTATCGCGAATGCCTTCTCGGCTCGAAATACATTGAGCTTGACGATAAGGGATTGCCCGAGCTCGACAACATTGGGGCGGCGCGGTACTCGTTCGCGTGTCGAGTATTCGATTACGAGCGCGCACTTGGATCGCAGACGCTCGAAGAAGCTGTGCAGTCCGCTTGTGAGACCGCCGTTCGTTCATTTGACCTTGGAGTGTTCAATCGGCTCGAGCAAAATTATCGGGAGCAATTGGATCTGTCGGACGAGAAGATCAATCAGATCAAAGCGGCGGCGGGTCCCCAGGTCAAACGTCGGCTTGAGATATTGCATCGCGGTTTTCTCGATCGGCTCGAACTCGATCGGCATTACGCGCGGCTGATCAATCCGAGCGACGTTGATTATTACATGACGGCGGTCGAGACGGCGCGTCACCACTTCGACGAAACCAACAATGCGGGGCTGTTCGAGCGTTTCATCGACGCGATCAATGGCGGCATCGTCGACGGCTCGATGAATTACGTTGAGGAACTTCGCAATCGATTGTCGACGGTTGAGGATCAATCGGTGCGCTCGAGCGTTGAGCAGTTGATCGATGTCGGGCGGCTCAACGTGGCAGAGGACATCATCAACGAGGGCTCGACGGTTGAGCTCCATGCCGACGGCGGGCTTGATGATTTTCTCAACAGTTACGAGTCGATCTTCAATGCGTGCGTGAAGAACAAAAACGGGTCGCTCGAAAAAATTTTGTCGAGCCTCAAGCGCAATCTCAATGACGAGCGGTTGAGGGAGTTCGCCGAGGCGTGGCAGAACATCTCGTCGAAGACGAACGCGATCGCGCTTCTGCTGCGTCATTTGTCGTATGAGGTCATCGATACGGATTCGCTCCGTCGGCACCCGAACAATCAATTGGAGTTCCACGCTCAAATCAAGCACGAGCCCTATCCGATCCCGATCGCGCCGTTCAATCTGTCGGTGGCGCGCGACGGTTTGGATTTCGTTTATATGCCCTACAACTTGACGCTCGATCAACTGCTCGAAACGTTGAGATCGATCGAGCGTCGGCGGTGCGGAATGATCTGCCTGCTGAACATGGCGTTGAGCCTCGCCGATCGTCGCAAGCTCGCTCATCTGCTAAAAATCCGCGCGGAACTGTCGAACGTCATAGTGATCGATCGGGTGCTGGCGGTGTATCTGACATCGTTCGATCGATCGGAGCGGCGGGAGAAATTGTTGCGGGCGGCGTTGCCGTTTGCGAACGTCAATCCGTACGTTGAGAGCGATACCGACATGTTCATCGATCGGGAGCGCGAGCTCGAAGCGTTGAGGAACATCAACGGCGCGCGGTTCCTTGTGGGCGGGCGGCAACTCGGCAAGACGGCGCTGCTCGATCATCTTCTCAAACTCGATCATAAACCGTCGGAAGGCGTCCATGTGATCAAGCCCGAGACCAACGATTGGGATTCGGTTCGCTCGTCGATGGTCGAATTGTTGAGCCGCGACGATGTTAAGCGGGTGATCCTGTTGCTCGACGTCAACAAAACGTTCGCGTCGATCAAGGGCACGGAGCTTGAGATATTTGAGGACGTTCGGCGGCAGTATGCGGGGCGGTTCAAGTACATCGTGACGGCGCATCACCATTCGGCGTTGAGCCTCGATGAATCGATCATGCTCAAGCCGTTCACTCCGTCTGAAGCGGCGCTCTTCACTCTCGAGCCGCTGAGCTACGTCGGGCTGAAGGTGCACGACGCGGGCATCATCAGAAGCATTTGGGTGCAGGCGAATTACTGCCCCGGCATTCTCAAATACTATTGCGGTAAGACGATTGAGGCGATCGTTGCCTGCTACGATCGAAAGACGTTCGACGCGACGAAGAACCCGCCTTACGAGCTCGACGACGAATTTTTGAAGAACATGCTGCGTCAACGCGATCTGCATGAGGAGCTCAAGCGTCGGTTGCTAGCAACGTTGTTCGACGCGAACGAAGATTACTGCTACGTTTTGATGCTGGCGGTGGCGTACGCGTTGCACGACAGTCGGGAGCGAACGGTTGACCTCAATCAGATCAAAGACATTTGTCTGTTGAGCGACCTCGATGACTTGTCGGAGATGAACGATGAGATGATGGAGCTGCTGCTCGAGGAGATGATCGACCTGAAGTTGTTGCGTCAATCGGGAGATCGGTATGAGTTTTATCGATTGGCGTACCGATATGCCTTCGGCGGCGAGGGCAAGCAACTCGAAGAGAGGCTGGCGGAATGCAAGCGGCGCCGCACGTCGGGGGTGTCGAAGTGAGCATGGCATTGGAGCCGTTGACGCGGGCGGAGTTGGAACAATGGTGGAGCCAAGTGCCGGGCGCCCGACGATTTTTGAAGACGCTCGGTCGGGAGGCGGAGAAGTGTCGAGCGACGGCGATCGACATCGCGGATGAGAGCATCGATGAATTTACGGCGATCCTTGCCGACGAAGTACAGCGGCACAATTATTCGCTGGTGATCGAGCGCTTGACATTGGAGGCGACGGCGACGCCCGACGAATTTGTGACGCGGCTGGCGGAACGGTTTGAGCCGCATTACCTGCCCGATCTGTTGAGCGGCTCGTTGATGACGGACGTGGCGCGCAAGAGAATATTATCGGGCTACGTGGCGCTGGTCGAAGTGCGGGGGCGGGCGTCGTGGCTGGCGGACGTGATCAATGACTTCAATCGTGTCGAGGACGTATCGAAGGGCACGGTGATCTTCCTGACGACGGAGCTGCCGACGCAATTCACGATGCGCCTGACGGATTACATCACGCCCTACGATGTGCAGTTCTTTGCGATCAATCTGATGGAGTCGACGCGGCTGAGCTCGACGGAAAAATTATATACGGCGACGTTGACGGCGAAGTTGGCGGGGACGTCGGCGGTGCTGGTGAAGAACTTGGCGTGCGCGGAGCTTTATTTCGACGGTCAACGGCTGTTCGAAGAGCTGATGGGCGATCGATATCGGCGTCGGACGTACGAACGGGCGGTGTGGGAGACGCAGATTCAATTTGCGTTGCCGATCGTTGAGACGGTGCGCGAGAAGTTGATCGCCCGCAATCTCAACGGGTTGAAAGCGCTGTTGCCGGTGGCGGACGAGTTTGGCAAGGTGCTCGATGATCCGTGGGACATGGAGTTGCGGCATCTGCACTACTACGGCGGGAATGTCAAGCTGTTCTCGCAAACGGATTGGGACGTTTTGGAGGTAGTATATCGGGCGCGAAATGATCTCTCGCATCTCGACATGATCGATCGGGATCGGCTCGAAAAAATTTTTGCCCTCACCGATTTCTAATCAACGCACTAAAAAACCTTCAGCCTTGGTTTGGACTGAAGGTTTTATTTTATTGCGCCCGATCCGATCAGACGAGCTCGATGATCACCATCGGAGCCGCATCGCCCTGCCGCGGGCTCAACTTCATGATCCGCGTATAGCCGCTCGACCGATCCGAATACTTCTCGGGAATCTCCTCGAAAATCTTGTGCACGATCTTATCGTTGCCGGTGATCGAGATTGCTTGACGACGTGCCGCCAAATCTCCGCGCTTCGCCAACGTGATGATTTTTTCGGCGACCCTGCGCAACTCCTTCGCGCGAGCCTCCGTAGTTTCGATCCGCTCGTGCGTGAAGAATGCTATCAGCAAACTCTTTATCAATGCTCGGCGCGCTCCGGAGTTCCTGCCGAGTTTTCTATGTGCCATTCTCTCAACCTCCTCCTGTCAATTTCAAATGTCATCAGATTGACGCAGACTCAGATGCAGTTCATCGAGCTTCTTCTTGACCTCATCGAGCGACTTGCGTCCGAGGTTGCGCACTCTCATCATTTCATCTTCCGACTTCTCGACGAGATCCGCCACCGTCGTGATGCCCGCCCGCTTGAGGCAGTTGAACGACCGCACCGACAAATCCAAATCCTCTATGGTCATCTCGAGCGTCTTTTCGGTCTCGTCCGCCGCCTCTTCGATGAACGTCGGCTGCTCTTCCTCGATCTCCTCGGGCAATCCGTCCATGTTCTGGAACAACTTCAGATGCATGACCAGAATGCCCGCCGCCTTCGACACCGCTTCGTCAGGCTTGATTGCTCCGTTCGTCCACACCTCGAGGAACAACTTATCATAGTCCATGACATTGCCCACGCGAGTGTCTTGAACGTAGTAATTGACGCGCTCGACCGGCGAGAACAACGAATCGATCGGGATCGTTCCGATGGCATCGTCGGGTTTCTTATTCTTCTCGGCGGGGACGTAGCCGCGCCCTTGCTCGACGCGCATTTCGATGTGGAGTTTGCCGAGCTCGTTGAGCGTGGCGATGTGCAAATCTCTGTTGAGGACTTCGATATCGGAATCGCAAATGATATCGGCGCCCGTGACCTCGCGCTCGCCCTCGACATCGATATAAATTGTCTTGGGCTCATCGCCGTTCATCCGCAAGCACAACTGCTTGATATTGAGCACGATATTGGTGACATCGTCTCGCACGCCCGTGATCGTCGAAAACTCATGGAGGACGCCATCGATCTTGATGGACGTGACGGCGGCTCCCTCAAGAGAGGACAGCAGCATTCGACGCAGACTGTTGCCGATGGTATGACCGTAGCCGCGCTCGAGCGGTTCGCAGATGAAACGTCCGAAACGTCCATCGTCGCTGAGTTCTGCCGCTTCGATTTTCGGTTTTTCGATGTCAATCATCTAAAATATTCCTCCCGCCGGTTTTTACAAAGTGACCAAACCGGATCATCGATTATCTGGAATACAATTCGATGATGGACTGCTCGTTGACGGGCACATCGATTTCCTCACGCGTGGGATAACGTGTGACGCTGCCCTTGAGATTTGCCTGATCCGCCTCGAGCCAAGCCGGAGCCGACAGCGCATTGTTGGTTTCCTTGAGCGCCTTGAAAAATTCATTGGTCGAGCTCTTCTCGCAAACGGCGACCTCGTCTCCAACCTTCACCAACGCCGACGGAATATCGACGCGCTTGCCGTTGACGACGATGTGACCGTGCGTGACGATCTGACGAGCCTGCCGACGAGTATTCGCAAGCCCGAGTCTGAACACGACGTTATCAAGCCGACGCTCGAGCAGGACAAGCAGATTCTCACCCGTGACGCCCTGCATCTTCTTCGCCTTCTCGTAGTAATTGCGGAACTGCCGCTCGAGGACGCCGTAGATGAATTTTGCCTTCTGCTTTTCGCGGAGCTGCAAGCCGTACTCACTGACCTTGCGGTTGGTGCGACGGACTTGACGTTTGGACTGACGCGAGCGACCGAGCACAGCCGGTTCGAGCCCGAGCGCACGGCAGCGTTTTAAATCAGGTACTCTATCGATTGCCATAAATTGAATGCACCGTTACTGAGAACTTATAAAAGGTAGTAAAAACCTCTCTGTCCCATTCCTGCTTCATCGATTTCGCTTTCGCCGAGGCTACTCACGTTTGCTGTAAATCTCCACAGGCGTAAATTCCCCGTTAACGAACGGGTACATATCGTAAGCGTCTTTTTTGTGATTGGCTCACGATACCAGCAACGTTTGTCCTTTCGTAGTATTCAGCAAAAGTCTTTCTGTCTGAGGCACATTCCATTATTGCTTGGTTTTCGCCAGGTTTGTGCGTGGCAACGGTGGCAGTTCCCGTTCTCGTCGATTGAACGACTGCAGCGACGTCTTATGAACTGCTGTTTGAAGCACCGACCTTATTTCTCCATAAGGCTTTTATTCTTATAAAACTTATTTTGCTGTTAGTGAGCCTGCATTAAACTCTTCTGCGCTTGGGCGGACGGCAACCGTTATGCGGAATGGGCGTGACGTCTTTGATCATATTGACCTCGAGCCCCGTTGCCTGCAGCGAACGGATCGCCGCCTCGCGTCCGGCGCCGGGTCCCTTGACATAGACCTCGACCTGCTTGAGCCCATGCTCCATCGCCGCCTTCGCCGCCGTTTCAGCCGCCATCTGCGCCGCGAACGGAGTGCTCTTGCGCGAGCCGCGGAAGCCCAAACCTCCCGCGCTTGCCCACGACAGCGCGTTGCCCGCCTTGTCGGTGAGCGTCACGATCGTATTGTTGAACGTGGAGCTGATATGCGCCACGCCGTATTCGATATTCTTACGTACCTTCTTCTTGGTACGGGTAGTTTTTCTTGCTGCCACCTGTTAAGCCTCCTTCAGAAATTATTTATCCTTCTTCTTGCCCTGAACGAGTTTCTTCGGACCCTTGCGCGTGCGGGCATTGTTCTTCGTGTTCTGACCGCGAACGGGAAGTCCGAGACGGTGGCGACGACCGCGATAGCAGCCGATATCAATGAGTCGCTTGATGTTCATCTGAATGTCGCGACGGAGATCACCTTCGACGACAACGCTGTGGTCGATGACATCACGAAGTTTAACAACCTCGTCCTCCGTGAGATCCTTCGTGCGAGTGTCGGGATTGATCCCGGTCTGCGCCAGGATGTTCTGCGACGTCTTGAGTCCGATTCCGAAAATGTACGTCAACGCGTACTCGATTCTCTTATCACGGGGCAAATCTACACCGGCAATACGTGCCATAAGTTTTTACACCTCCTCTGCTGAATGATCAGCCTTGACGCTGTTTGTGTTTGGGATTCTCGCAAATGACCATAACGCGCCCTTTGCGCTTGATTATCTTGCATTTCTCGCACATCTTCTTGACCGACGGTCTGACTTTCATGTTTTATTTCCCCTCCAATCACTTAAATCTGTACGTGATCCGACCGCGCGTCAGATCGTAAGGCGTCAGTTCGATCGTCACCTTGTCGCCCGGCAGTATCCTGATAAAGTTCATTCTGATCTTGCCGGATACGTGAGCGAGAACCGTGTGCCCGTTCTCGAGCTGGACTTGGAACATCGCATTGGGGAGCGCTTCGACCACTCGCCCTTCGACTTCAATAACGTCTTGCTTTGACATACTCGTCTCCTCTTCTCAACCCACCGAGGACAAGACGCGGCTCAAATCATCGGTGACCTTCTCGATCGATTGTCTGCCGTCGATTTGCGTGTACAGTCCCGCTTTCGAGTAATAATCGATCAACGGTTTGGTCGATGCCTCGTAGACACTCAGACGGTTCTTCATCGTCGCTTCGTTGTCGTCCTTGCGCTGATAAAGTTCGCCGCCGCAGTTGTCGCACGTGCCTTCGACCTTCGTCGGATTAAATTTGACGTGGTAAGTGGCTCCGCAGCCCTTGCAGATTCGACGCCCGACCGCACGCTCGATCAAATCCTCCGCCGGAACGTGGATATTGAGCACTCGCGTCAACTGCAATCCGAGCTCGTCGAGAATTTTATTGAGAGCGTCCGCCTGCTCGACCGTCCGCGGGAAACCGTCAAGGATAAATCCCTTCTTGCAATCGTCCTTCGACAGCCGTTCGCGAACGATCCCGATCGTCACGTCGTCGGGCACGAGCTTGCCGGCGTCCATGCATGCCTTCGCCTGCTTGCCGAGCTCCGTTCCCTCCGCCACCGCCGCGCGGAACATGTCTCCCGTCGAGATGTGCGGAATGCCGAACTTCTTGACCAGATTAGCCGCCTGCGTACCTTTACCGGCACCCGGAGGCCCCATTAAGATAAGTTGCATTGTGAATCCTCCTATTTCATGAATCCTTCGTAGTGCCGCATGACGACCATCGCTTCAATCTGCTTCATGGTGTGGAGCGCGACGCTCACGACGATCAATAGTGCCGTACCGCCGAAGTACACTCCTTGAATGTGCGTGGCGCCCGCGATGAGGTTTGGCAGGACGGCGATGAATGCTAAAAAAATAGAGCCTGCCAACGTTATCCGCGTGAGCACATAATCAAGGTAATCCGCAGTCGGCTGCCCCGGTCTGATCCCGGGAACAAAGCCGCCATACTTTTTGAGGTTGTCCGCCATGTCGGGGATTTTGACTGTCACCGCCGTATAGAAGTAGGTGAAGAAGATGATCAGCACGACGTAGATCGAAGTCTGCAACGGCGTCCCCCATTGGAGATAAGCCGCCGCCTTCTGAATCGTCGGGTTGTCGACGAACTGCAGGATTGTTATCGGGAACATCAGCACCGACGAGGCGAAGATGATCGGGATAACGCCGGCTTGGTTGACCTTCAACGGAATGTGCGACGAGTGCCCGCCGTAGGCTCGAGCTCCGACCACGCGTTTGGCGTAAGTGATCGGAATCCGTCTGAAGCCCGCCTCGATGTAGATGACGAACACGATCATCGAGATGGCGATTATCGCGAACAGCACCACGCTGAAATAATTGATCGTCCCTGCCTGTACGTATTGATAAATCATCGCCAGGTTCTTCGGCAGCGCCGCCACGATGCCCGCGAAGATTATCAGCGATATCCCGTTGCCGACGCCCTGCGCGGTGATCTGCTCGCCGATCCACATCAGCAAGGTCGTGCCCGCCGTCAACGTGATCGCGATGATCAGAATGTTGACGGGGCTGGGATTAAGTATCGCCTGCTGCAGACCGATCGACATGCCCAACGCTTGGAAGAACGCCAGCACGACCGTCAACTTTCGAGTGACGCGCGTCGTCTTCTTGTG